>JAZRTH010000671.1:0-8952 GCA_045651945.1 Thermoguttaceae bacterium | reverse complement strand
ATCGCCGCAGGAAAAACGAGCTATGAGCAGGGCAGAACGGTTATATCTTATGCGCCTCGTCTAAGTTGGAAGCTGATACAATATCTGCTTGAGCATGGCGCTGACGCCAACTCGAAAGATAATTATGACGAACCAATTCTTCATACTGCAATAATACATGACAAGCAGGAACTTGTAGAACTATTGGTTGAACTCGGCGCGGACGTCAACGCAAAAGACAGATACGGAAAGACGGCATTAAAGATCGCTGCTGATTATCACAAGCTCAAAATGGTTAAGTGGCTTAAAGAACACTGCGCGAAATAATATAGAAAAGTGGATAGCCATGGTAAGCGAGATTGAACGAAGAATTGTTTCGCTTGAAAAAAACTTTGGTATGGGGGGAGGGAAAATGTAATACTGACAATAATCAAGCCGACCAACGGGAGGTGTATGTTGGCAGGAGTGCAGCAGCGCGGATTAGGAGCGGCGCTTCGACGCCCTTTTTAATCGGATGCGTCTATTCGATTCTTGCCCCGTATTCTTCAAGGAATTTAATCAGTTCCTGATTTCCGCTTTCGTAGGCGTAATTTATTACCGAATCGCCGTCGTTTTCTTTCGCATTGACGTCCAATCCCTGTTCAATCAGCCATTGAACCAGTTCCAGATTTCCGCTTTGAGCTGCGCTATGAAGGACAGTTCCGCCATAATTGTTTTTTACGTTGACGTCTGCTCCCTGCTCAACGAGCCACTGAACCAGTTCCAGATTTCCGCTTTCGGCGGCATAATGCAAGACCGAATATCCATCAACTTCTTTTTCATTGACGTCCAGCCCCTGTTTAACCAGCCACTGAGCTATTTCCAAATTTCCTTCTTCAGTAGCAAAAAGCAATGCTGTATTTCCATCGCTATCTTTTGCGTTGACGTCGACGCCTTGTTCAACCAGCCACTGTACCAAACCCAGATTACCGCTTTGAGCGGCAGAATGTAACACCGTATATCCGTAACAGTCTTTTGCGTTGATCTTCCATCCCAGTTTAACCAGCCGCTTAACTCGTTCCATATCTCCGCGTCTGGCGGCAACATACAAAGCTGACTTAGCCCATTCTATAACGTACCTGATAAGAACATAAATTAAACCAATCAGAACGCAAACAAAAAGCTGATGTTCACTTATAAAATCCATAGGTTACAACGCTCCTGTAAGTTGACGGCAATGTACGGCATTAAAAAGGGAATCTCTAAATAAGAAATTCCCAAGTCTGAGCGATTTATAGAGAACGTTAATTGTTCTCGTTTGCTCTTTCTATAATCGCGTCCGCCATGTAGTCCAGCATGGCGGGCGTCATGCCGGGATAGACGCCGATCCAGAACGTGTTGTTCATAATATAGTCCGTCGTTGACAAGTCTCCAACGACGCGGAAGCCCTCGCCTGTGGCGCGCATAGCATCGAAGCACGGGTGTTTGATCAGGTTACCGGCAAACAACATTCTCGTTTGGATTCGTTTCGATTCCAGGTACTGAACCATCTCGTTGCGCGTAAAGGGCGCGTTGGGTTTGACGGTCAGCAGGAACCCAAACCAGCTCGGGTCGGACAGTGGCTCCGGTTCCGGCAGAATAAAGACGTCTTGCAGCCCGTCGAGCCGCTGACGCAGGCAGTTCCAGTTCTCTTTGCGCTTCTCGACGAACGTGGGGAATTTCTTCAGCTGAGCGCAGCCGATCGACGCCTGTAAATCCGTTCCCTTGAGGTTGTATCCGCAATGGCGATAGACGTATTTGTGGTCGTAGCCGCGGGGAAGCTCTCCGAACTGCCCGGTAAATCGGCAGCCACAGGTGTTGTCGACGCCGGAATCGCACCAGCAGTCGCGCCCCCAGTCGCGGTAAGAAAGCAGAATTCGCCGCAGAAGCGGGTTATTCGTATAGACCGCGCCGCCTTCCCCGGTTGTCAAATGATGAGGCGGATAGAAGCTGGACGTCCCGATATCGCCGAACGTCCCGGTAAACTGACCGTCGTACAACGACCCAAGCGCGTCACAGTTGTCCTCGACAAGCCAGAGGTTGTACTTCTCGCAAAACGCTTTGACCGCATTGAGATTAAACGGGTTTCCCAGCGTATGCGCTATCATGACCGCTTTGGTTTTGTCACTCAGGGCGTTTTCCAGCTGGGTAATGTCGATGTTGTATGAGGGCAGGGCAACGTCCACGAAAACAGGGACTGCGCCGTACTGAATAATCGGGGCGACGGTTGTCGGGAACCCGGCGGCGACGGTAATGACTTCGTCTCCGCGCTGGATTTTGCGCTCACCGAGCAGATCAGACGTCAGAGCCATAAACGCCAGCAGGTTGGCGGACGACCCGGAGTTGACGAAGAACGCGAATTTCACGCCCAGGTATTGAGCCAGGCTCGACTCGAATTCTTTGGTAAACCGTCCGGCGGTGAGCCAGAATTCCAGCATCGCGTCTGTCAGGTTGAGCATTTCCTGCTCGTCGAAGACGCGCCCGGCGTAATGAACCGGCGTCTGACCCGGAATAAACTCTTTCCCGGCATTCTCGTGAACCAGCTTGTAGTATTGAGTTACCTGTTCAAAGATGGACTGCTTGAGTTGTTCAATTTGATTCTGTAACATTTTTATTTGTATTACGGTATGCCATGTACAAGTCGGAACCGTTAAAATCCTTTAACGCCACGTTGGTTGGAGGAAGATTGCACGGTCCGATAACTGTATAATTATTTTGACGCAGCAGGTCAAAAACTTCATCATTGTAGTAAAACAGAACAATCGTATTGACATTACGTATTTGTTCCAGATAATCGTTGTTCGTCCATCTCATGAAATGGATAAACAACTCTTTGAAATTGGTTTGGTTATTAAAAAATAACGGGTACAATCCTTCCCGGGTAAAATTAATAACCAGATCATTGCGGTTTTCTTCCGGGATGGAATCGAGCGCTTCAAAAAAGCGTTCCCATTGGACAGCCAGCGTTTTATGAACTTTCATGCCTTTCAAAACGCCGGGATGTTGAATTGTCTGAGCGTTTTGAATTCTGCTGACGGGGAAATAAAAATCGCTCATCGGGTCGTGAGCCAGATTATAAAACTTCTTTGTAACAGAAGCGAAAGACAGCAGGAATAATCCAATCGCCAGAACGAGCGCTGCGACTTTTACAAACGGAATTGAATACTGCGTTTTAATCAGCGTTTGGATTGTAAACGCCAAAGCAATGTATCCAATAATCCCGCCCCAGAAAAAATGCCATGGGCATGGACATGGATAAAACTGATGTATCGACAAACCGGCAAAGACAAAAAGTAAAATTACGGAGCTGGCTTGTCTGTCCTCGCATTTCTTTGCAAAAAAAACGTAGGATGAACAGAGAAATCCAATGACCGTATTCCAGATCATGACAAAGTACAAACTGCCAACGCCGCCCAAGAGAAAGAAATTGATAATCGTAACAAATAAATTGGACGAATGACCGTCCGACAGGTTGCTCTGTGTAGCTGTATTGGCAAAACTCAGCGCCCTTATAAACGACTGAACAATGAACTGCTGCGTTACATGATTTCCGGTAATCCATAAAATTATCGGCAGACTGACGGCGCCCGAACCGAGCAAAAACAGCAGTAACTGTTTTGCAAGCGTCTTGATGGGGTAACTGCGTCCAATAAGCCAATAAATCAGCAAAGCGGGAAGCGCCAGTTCAAAAACGATGCACGTCTGTCTGGACCAGAACGGCAAGGTTGACAATCCGCCCGCGACAAAAAACGGCATTCCGCTTTGCGGCTTGTCGACGCACCATAAAACAGCGTAAAACGCTGCCAGAGAGAAGAATAACGAGAAAACGGAACACCACGGCTGGAATTCCCAGTAGTACATCGGCGCATGAAGATAAAACAACGCGATGGGAATCCATGAAAATCTAACGTCTAAAAACCGTTTTGATATCCAGTAAATAAATACGATGGACAGCGCATAAAAAAAGACGGACAGATATTTCAAAACCAGCAGATTCACGCCAAAGACGTATAATGCCGCAGCTTGAAAGAACACCGTCAAAATGCCGTAATGCGAATACGTTTGAGCGTACAGCGTCTGTCCGCGGGCAACGTCCGCGGCAGATTTGAAAACAAGACCGTCGTGATGCGGATCGACGCCGTATTGCGCCCAGAATCCGAACCAAAGCAGCGTAAAGACAAACAGCGCAGCGGATACAATCCAGCCGGAGCGTTTGTTTTCAGCAGGAACATTTTCAGCAGGAATACTCTCAATAGCAGACATCGTGAGCGTTAATTATTCCGTTCTTCACAATCGCGAATAAATTGTAACATTTGTTCTGAACTGATACAGCTGGACGTCTCGTAATACGCCCTGTACCACTGCGCCGTTTTCTCCAGCGCGGTTTCTGTATTCCAGACGGGATTCCAGCCCAGAATTGCGTTGGCTTTTGTGCAGTCGAGAGTCAAATTCTGCGCCTCATGCGGGGCGTCTTTGGGCGCGTTGATTTCAAACCGGATATCCGACCAGCTCTTTTGCAATTCTGTAACACAGTCGAGAACAGTTCTCACGCCGTCCGACGGGCCGAAGTTCCACGCCTGAGCGAATTCCCGGTTCCCTTCCAGCAGCTTTTGACCCAGCATGAGATATCCGCGCAGGGGTTCCAAAACGTGCTGCCACGGTCGGGTGGAACGCGGTGAACGAATCGAGACGGTTTCCCCTTTGGACGTTGCCTTGACAATGTCGGGAATAAGCCGATCCGCTGACCAGTCGCCTCCGCCCATAACGTTTCCCGCTCTCGCGCTGGCAAGAGCCGGAGTCCCCTTTGCGGAAAAGAACGATCGCCGCCAGGCGGAAATCGCCAGTTCGGCGCAGCCTTTGGACGCGCTGTAGGGACCGTACCCGCCCATCGGGTCGGATTCCCGATAGCCCCAGATTTGCTCTTTGTTTTCGTAGCATTTGTCGGTCGTAATCGCGACAATCGCCTTGACGGACGGCGTCTGTCGGCACGCTTCCAAAACGTTGACCGTTCCCATCAGGTTTGCGGCAAACGTTTCGACAGGCTGCTGATACGACAGTCGAACCAGCGGTTGAGCCGCCAGATGGAACACGATTTCCGGCTGAAAGTCTGCAAACGCCTTTTGAAGCGATTCGACGTCCAGAATGTCGTTGAATTTGTTACGTTTATATCCCAGCAGTTCAAAATGATTAGGCTGCGTATTGGGCGCCAGGGAATACCCGTAGACGTCCGCGCCCATGGACTCCAGCCAAAGGCGAAGCCACGACCCCTTGAACCCGGTGTCGCCGGTGAGAAAAACGCGTCGATTTTGATAAATGTCGTTGAACATGGCGGGTTACTTCCAGTATTTTGTCCACGGGGCGTCGCCGGACTTCCATAAATCATTGAGCAGCTGATATTCCCGGGGCGTGTCCATGCACTGCCAGAATCCAGGATGCTCGAACGCGGCGCACTGGTTGTCCTCGACAGCCAGACGCAGCGGCTCCTGTTCCAAAAAGCTGTCATGATCCGCCCTTATGTACTGCTCAATAAACTTCTTTTTGAGAACCATAAATCCACCGTTGATAACGCCCTCTGTTCGAGCTGGCTTTTCGGTAAAGCCGTCAATCTCCCCAGACGGTGAAACGCGAAGCTCGCCAAAACGTCCTTCCGGATGAACGGCTGTCAGTGTAAGCGCCTTCTTCTGCTTTTTATGGAAGGCGTACAGCTCGGCAATGTTGACGTCGCTGACCCCGTCGCCGTAGGTGAGAAAGAAATCGGAGTCCGTCGCCTTGAGATGTCGGCTGGCGATTCGGACGCGTCCGCCAGTCATGGTTTCTTCTCCCGTATGAGCCAGCGTTACTTCCCAGTCTGCCTCCGTATAGTTGTTATGATAGGTAACTTTTCCCTTGTCGCCCAGCCGGATGGTTATGTCCGTGGCATGAGCGTGGAAATTGAGGAAGTAGTCGATAAACTCCTCTTTTTTATAGCCTAGGCAGAGAATAAACCGATTCACGCCGAACGCAGCGTAGGTTCGCATGATATGCCAGACAATCGGTTGATCCCCAATGGGAACCATCGGTTTTGGCAGAATTTCGGAAACGTCTCGGAGTCGAGTTCCTTTGCCGCCGCACAAGATCATGGCAGGCGGCATTGGTTTAAGGGATGTCTTGGGCATGTTGTAAATAGGTTAAAGGTTCTTCAGGGAATTGAACGCATAGTGGTAAGTGATTAGTGGTAAGCGCTAAGTTGGAGCGCGCATTGCGTCCTTACGACTTAGCGCTTACTACTTACCACTATATTATTATACAACATAAATCGGATTTTACCGAAACTCGCCCAATTTTTTTATTTCTTCAGAGAAAATTTGCGACCGTAAGCCGTCATTCCCGCCATTCCGAGAACGAGCAGCGCCCACGTCGACGGTTCCGGAACGTCAGAGCCGCCCGATTCAGCGGACGCGAACGTCAAGCTGTCAATAGCGAAATAATACGGCGTGTTGGGGCCGTAATCTCCGACGTCGCTGGTTTCCAGGTAGAAATCCAAGCCGTCTACGCCAGTAAACGCCGACAGGTCAACCTCTTGCCAGGAATCCAGCAGGTTTAACGCGCCATCTGCAAACACCGCCAGCGGGACGTCAACGGACATATCCGGGCTGTAGACGTGATTGTATTCGCTGTCAAGCGTAAACCCTTTGATGGTAAGGGTGAAGTGGTCGCCTTCCTGATTGAACGCCGTTGAGAACGTGTTGCCGACCGCGATATTCGCCGCCGCCAGAGTTGTGTTGGTAACGAAAATCTTTTCCAGATCGGACGGTGTCGCGAAGTCCAGCGTGGAATAGCCGGCGGTGTTGTAAATATCGACGTAGCAAACCGCGTAGGCGTCTGAATCTACGCCCAGCCCCGGGGCAGCCGACAGTTCGTACGTGCCGTAACCGTAAGCGGCAGCTGACTTTTCGTCTGCCGACCAGTTCGGGTTCCAGGGCATGTTCTGCTTGGAAACCGTCCAACCGTACCAGCCGTTGTAAACGTACCCGTTGCCGTAATCGTAAACGTACGTGTCGGTTGTCAAAATAGCGTTTCCCGAAACCATTCCCGTCGTGGTTAAAGCGTTGGGGTAGACAGTTCTCGGGTCGTAATAGACCATGTTTGTACCAGCTTGAGCCGCCGTAGTCAGATACTCTTTCAGGTTGACGACCTGAACGTCATCCGTATCCAGATTGTAGATTGTAACCTCCGGATCGGTATCCGTCGGCTCGAAAGTAACGACGTTCGACTGCGCGAACGCGGCGGTATTTACAAGAAATACCAGCAAAAAGAAAGTTCTGTAGGACATAACAGTCTCCTTTTGAATCCAGTCCGAATCCCACGCGGACGACAAACAAATACGACAAGTTAGGTCTTCTGACTTACGCGCGTTTGAGTCGGTCTTCTCCCGAATTATCGGCAGCGTTTAACTGCAACTTTTGGAATGACCAATTGGGTGACTCAAAGCCTCCAAACGTTATATTTGGAATGCGTTTACAGCGGCGGGGTCCGTCCCGGACTTGCACCGGGTTCCCTTTTACCGACGCTCTCGCGTCGCAGCCTGTCGCAACAATTAGAGCGGTATTTTACCCTTTTTAAAATTTTTGTCAAGATTGACCGTAAGATTTTATATGGAATGAAGAAATATCGCCAGATAACCGCCTATTCCCCCTCCTCGCTCAAGATTTCCGCCAGCATTTTGACGCCTTCTACCAGACGCGGACCAGGTCGTAGGATAATATCGCCTGGGATTTCTGTTATAATCCGTTTGTTTTTGATAGCCGGCACGGATTCCAGACCAGGGTAATTCAAGAGCGCGTCGGCAGTTACGCCGGCTTCCATTTGCGGAAAGAGGATAATGTCGGGGCTGTATCCGATCAGCCGTTCCGGAGAGACATTGGAGTACTGCTGGGTCAGGTCGTCCGAGAGGTTGACGCCGCCCGCCAGCCGAACCGATTCCGCAACAAACGTGTTCCCGCCGACGATACATAGTGGATTATGCCAGACGACAACCAGAACCCGCGGTTTGTGGGCGGCAGGGTCGACGCCTTTGTCTTTGAGCCGCTTCTCCCGCGACTCGGAAATCTCTTTCAGCTGCGCCTGCAGGCTCTCAACGAGCGTTTTCGCCTCGTCCTCTTTCTCAACCCGTTTCCCAGTTTGACGAATCGCTTCGAACAGGTCGTCGAACGTTTTCGGGTCGTTCCGATAGACGTCTATTCCCTTTGACAGCAACGTCTTATGAATTCTGTCGTCGATGAAGTCGGCGGACAGAACGACCGTTGGGCGGAGCGTGTAGAGCTTTTCCCAGTTGGGCGACGCGTACTGACCGGCAATCGGTATGGACTGGGATTCCGGCGGGTAATTGCAGGCGTCAGAACGTCCGACAAGCAGGTTTTCCGCCCCCAAACGATAGACAATTTCAGTATAATTAGGAGAAAGCGACACCACCCGAATCTCGTTTTCGTTGACCGGCGCCTGTTCTGTATTGCATCCGCTGCTTATTAAACAGACAACGGCAATTACGACAGTTAAAAAACGATTGTTCATAATAAGTAAGCGCCTAGTGCATAGCGCCTAGTGAGGGGAGCGCGTGCGTAATTACTCATTACTCATTACTAATTACTAATTCCCCATTATACCCCCAAAATTCCCCTTGTCAATACTTGTCTAAATTGACTAATCAATAACGCAAATTGCCCACTTTTATATTTATTAAAAAATTCGAAAAAAATGACGCTTTTTTCAAAACGTAACCTATAATTCGGACGTCTGGAAAAGGATTAACAGAAAATCCGCAGACAGGTTTTTCGGTTATGAAGAAATGAGTTTTGAACCAGAGTTTTTACAGCAGATTAAACCCGGTTGGGCGGAATGGTTTCTCAGCCTTTCGGCGTTGGCGCAGCTGACGATTGTATTTCTGGTCAGTTGGGCGATGGCGTGGGTTGTCAATCG
>JAZRTH010000670.1:0-1137 GCA_045651945.1 Thermoguttaceae bacterium | reverse complement strand
AGCCTGGGCGGAAATCGTTCTGTAATAGACCATTAATCTTTTACCCGATATGACAGCGAATCGAATTGTCCGGCTGGCTCTCGACGTCTTTATGCTGCTTATGCTGACGCAATTGATGGCGTATCACGCGTCAAGCGAAGCGGCGCACGAGTGGCATGGCGTTGCGATGACGGTCTTGCTTGTCGTCCATCAGTATCTTAACAGACGCTGGTATGCGTCTCTGTTTTCCGGTCGATACACCGTTCAGCGCGCTGTCATGACAGGCGTTTTTGCGTTGACGCTAATCGCCTTTGCGATGACGACGTTTTGCGGATTGGCGATGAGTACGCATGCCGCGCCGTTCCTCTATGGGCTGGCGCCATCGTCGTTCGCCCGACCAGCGCACCTGGCAGCGTCCTATTGGGCGTTTATCCTGACGGGAATTCACGTCGGGCTGCACATTCCTGCAATGTTCGGGCGATTCAAGCCGGGAAGAGTTGCAAAAGCCCTTTTGTATATCGCGGCGACGGCGATTGCCGGCGTCGGATTTTATCTGTTTCTTAAGAACGGGATTCTCGACTATATTTTCTTACAGACGACGTACGCCGCCGTAGACCCCAACAAAACGCTATGGTTCTCAGTGTTGGAAAACGTTCTCATTTTGTCGTTTTGGGCGTATACGGGCGCTCTGTTACTATTATTAATAAAAACAACAGGCAAGAGTCGCCTCTTGCCTGTGATGGGAATAGTTGCAGCAGTCGCCGTCGGCTGGACGTTAAATGTAACAGTTCCTCAATCGGACTCGCCAGACGAGGATTTTGAAATCGACTTGGGCGATTTCCAGTCCGACGACGTTCCGGAGCTTGACGTTACTGAACCTCAATAACGGCAACAGCGTTGTAGGAATCTTTGAATACGTTTTGTCCTGTCAGCAGGACGACGGCTTCTCCGGTTTCGACGTATTCGCGTTTCTTCGCCTCCGCGACGATGTCAGCGTAGTTCTTCGCCTTCGGCAGATACATAGGGATCACGCCCCAGTAGAGAGCCATTCTTCTCGCGGCTTCCAGAACGGGCGAGCAGCCAATCGTCGAGGCGGTCGAGCGCATCTGCGCCAAATCCAGGGCAGTGCGACCGGTGGACGTTGCAGCAATAATCGCC
>JAZRTH010000669.1:0-2900 GCA_045651945.1 Thermoguttaceae bacterium | reverse complement strand
CCCGGCAGCCGTTCGCCGGCGATTCGGTGCATGACGGGAATCATCAGCAGTAAGCCCTGCGACGACGTAAAGCTGGTCGACAGCGCGCCCGTTTCCAGCGAGCCGTGAATCGCGCCGATCGCCCCGGCTTCCGACTCCATTTCTACCAGAGAAACCGTTTGACCAAAGAGGTTCTTTCGCCCTTTGGCAGACCAGGCGTCTGTCTTGCCCGCCATCGGCGACGACGGCGTGATGGGATAAATCGCCGCTACTTCAGTAAAAGCATACGCAACGTAAGCGCACGCTTCGTTGCCGTCCATGGTTGCATATTGTTTGTCTTGCATTTCTGTATTAGGGAGGGGAGGGAATTAGCAATTTGCAATTAGCAATTAGCAATTTCGCAAAGCGCTAATCTAAATTATTTCTTAGTTGTTTTCTTCTTGACAGCTTTCTTTGCTGTTGTCTTTTTAGCAGTAGTCTTTTTTACTGTTGTCTTTTTGACTGTCGCCTTTTTCGCAGTCTTTTTAACTGTCGACTTTTTTACTGTCGTCTTTTTAGCTGTCTTTTTAACTGGAGTAGATTCCGTCTTCTTGGCAGCTGTCTTTTTAACGGTTACTTTTTTGACCGCTTTCTTTTTTGCGCGAGGTTGCGTAATTGCTAATTGCTTCGCCCGCGAACCGAGTCCTTTCTTCGCGACGACTTTCTCGACCTCGTTTGCGGCAACGATCCAGCCGCGGCAGTTGGGCGACCCGCACTGACATTCAATCGCGTCCGTATACGGCCAGGCGTAGTCCAGAGTCAGTTGTTCGCCCCGCTTGATGTCGGTCAAAGCGTAAATCCAGAGCTCGTGAAAAACCTTGCCGGAATTCTGATCCGCCACGACCAGCTCGACCAGCTCGCAGTTCGGCTCGCAGGAATGGTTGACAAACCGATACGGCTCTTCCGGCTCTAACGCCCCGTCGTTAAACGACATACAGTATTCGGAATCGTACTTTTTATCGGGGTGAAATTCGCCCTCGATTTTACCGACCGGCATGCCGCCTTTGATCTTTTTGGACGCAAAAACGCCCAAGCCGTACGGGGTGTCGCCGAGTTTAATCGTGTCCAGTTCCAGGTTTTCAATTTCCAGCGGATAAACGCATTCAGCCATGACTGTCAATAGTTTATATAAAAGTTTGATAGGTTGTTAGTTAGGAATTAGGAGTGTTGAATGGGGAGTAGACGCGAAGCGTTCCTCTAGAACCGCGTAGCGGTTCAATGTCTCTAGCCGTGGGTGAAACCCACGGAGGGAGGAGTTGACGCGAAGCGTTCCTCGCAACTCGCAACTCGCTACTCGCAACCCTATATATTATGCCTTGCAAAAGATTTCTGTCAACTAGGGGGATATATACGTTGAGCTTTAGATCCAAATTGATTAAAGTGTAATGATGAGTTATCGGGAAAATTAATCCTTTTTTTCGAAATTTTTAAAATTTTCATAAAACAATTTGCAATTACTCTCGTATTTGATATAATCCCCCAATACTCAAAAGATTTGGTTTAATGTAAAAAGTTAAATCAAAACGCCTGCGAAGAACCATCTCTAATTATACAATTGATTTGGTTATATTCTATTAACCATTTAACAAGCGCTATATTATGAAGTCAACAACTCTTTACGATGCCGTTTTAAAAATTAACGCTGATTTGAAACAGGTTGAAAAGCTGCTCAATCAGGGCGCTGACGTCAACGCTAAAAACAATGACGGCCAGACGGTCTTGCATTGCGCAGCCGGAAGCGGCATTCTGAAGCTGGTTCAGAGCCTGGTGGAACACGGCGCCGACGTCAACGCTAAAGATTATGACGGCAAAACCGTCTTGCATTGCGCTGCCCAAAGCGGTAATCTGAAACTGGTTGAGTGGCTTGCGAAACGCGGCGCAAACGTCAAAGCAAAAGACTCGAACAATTGGACGGTCTTGCATAGCGCCGCCCAAAGCGGTAATTTGGAGCTGGTTGAGTGGCTGGTGGAACAAGGCGCTGACGTCAATGCAAAAGACAAGTATCGGCAGACGGTCTTGCATACCGCCGCAGAGAACGGTCATCTGAAACTGGTTGAGCGCCTGGTGGAACAAGGCGCTAATGTCAATGTAAAAGACAAGTACCGTCGGACGGTCTTGCATAGCGCAGCTGAGAAAGGTTATTTGGAGATAATTCAGTGGCTGGTAGAACAGGGCGCTGACATTGATGCAAAAGACGAGAACGGGAGTACATGCTTGCATTTCGCCGCTGATAGCGGTAATATGGAAATAGTTCAATGGCTGATTGAACAGGGCGCAAACATCAATGCAAAAGACAATGATGGCTGGACAGTCTTGCATTATGCCGCCAACAGGGGTAATATTGAACTGGTTAAATGGCTCATAGAACAAAAAGGCAGCAACGTCAACGCAAAAGACAATACCGGCTGGTCAGTCTTGCATTTTTTCGCCAGAAACGGAGAACTGAAAATGGTTAAGTGGCTGGTGAAACATGGCGCAGACGTTAACGCAAAAAACAATGATGGCGAGACGGTCTTGCATGTCGCCGGCGAAAGCGATAATACGAAATTAATCAAGTGGTTGGTAAAACAAGGCGCAGACGTCAACGCAAAAGACAATGATGGCAATACGGTCTTGCATTCAGCTGCTGAATACGGTAATTATAATCTGGTTTGCTGGCTGGTGGAACACGGCGCGGACGTCAACGCACAAAACGTTGCCGGCGGTTCTGCCTTGTATTTTGCAGCGCATTACCGAGATTGGGGACTGCTTAAATGGCTCATTGAACATGGCGCGGACGTCAACGCAACAGACCATGAGGGCTATACAATCTTTGGTCTTATCAAAGAAAAATACGAGGAATTGTTCCAGTGGCTCAAAGACCACGGCGCTAAAGAATAAAC
>JAZRTH010000668.1:0-3373 GCA_045651945.1 Thermoguttaceae bacterium | reverse complement strand
ACGCTTTTCAAGAAAAATACCCCATTTTTGAAAAAATTTTTGATTTTTCTTGTCTTTTCCACTCGATTTGCTATTTTTTTCTCCATTATTAGGTTCATAATTCGTCTAATATTGTAAAATGAATAGTAGTCAACGAAGAAATAGTTCTTCAAAAATTTTCCTGCTTTGACGCTTTTAAGAGCCTCAAACAGTTAACTTGATGTATACAAAATATCGCAATGGGTATTAAAATTGTCAACGTTCGAGTTTTGTTAATCGTGTTAATTCTCGGCGGAGTTCTGATTATTGCATCGGAATTGATGCATCCGGATCGCTGGAACTGGCTTTCACAGCAAACTATTCCAGGTGAAGAAGCCGAAGTTAAACCGTTAGAACAAAGAGTATATTATCCTGGCGTGGATAAAGACGCGCTTCAGAAAGTATTCGACAACAGCTATTGGGTCTCGTCAGACCTGCCGGCGTGGAAGAATCTCATTGAAATATTGCGCGACGTTCCGCAGTCGGAATTGAACAAATATTCTTTTGGTCACGTTCCGTTCGTTCAGCTCAAATCAACGCCCAAAACGTTTCGAGGCGTTTTAATTAACGTTCGAGGAAACGCGCGGCAGTGCATTCCAATCAAGCAGACTAACAAGGACGTCGATATTGAGTACATCTATCAGATTGCTGTGTCGCCGGACAGCTCGCCGTCAGAGCCGATTATTATTAACTCCATCAGCATTCCTTCGGGATTTCCGACAGGAGAAGATATTGAACCTCAGCGGATTGAATGTACAGGATTTTTCATCAAACGCTGGGCGTACCCGGCACAGAAAGACGTCATGACTGCCCCGTTGATTCTGGCTAAAGGGATTTCCTGGCAAGAACCGCTTAAGGCTGCCGACGCTGAAAGCGAGCCGTCGTACTGGCTCATTTTGGGCGTTACCATTTTAATAGCTATTGCTCTTTATTTGCTCATAGAACTCCGCATCAAAGCCTCCTTGCCGCCTAAACCGAGAAAGATTCCCGTCGAAGATTTTGTCTTTACGCCGCCAACGGAGAATGAAGGCAATAGGCAGTAGGCTGTAGGCAGTAGTAATTCGCCGAAGGCGAATTTTAACTCCTCACTACGTTCGCTGCGCTCACATCCACGGGTTTACACCCGTGGCTCGCCTAATTCACAATTAAAAAAACGCGAAGCGTTGAAAACGCTTCGCGTTAATGGTTAAGTCGAAATCTCTAATTAACTTAGAGGTTGGCGAGCTTTTCGATCAGGTCGGCAGCGCGATTGCTGTAGCCCCATTCGTTGTCGTACCAGGACAGGCACTTGAGCATGGTGTCGCCCATGACCATTGTCCACGGACCGGCGAAAATGCTGGAATGGGGATCGTCGACGATGTCCTGAAGAACGATTGGGTCTTCGGTGTAATCGAGAATGCCTTTCATGGATCCTTCAGCAGCAGCCTTCATGGCGGCGTTGACGGCTTCCTTGGTTACCGGCTTGGCGGTTTCGACAACGAGGTCAACAATGGAACCGGTCGGGGTGGGGACGCGGATGGAGATACCGGTCAGTTTGCCCTGAAGTTCCGGAATGACCAGACCGACAGCTTTGGCGGCGCCGGTGGAAGTCGGGATCATGTTCATGGCAGCGGCGCGAGCGCGATAGGGATCCTTGTGCGGGAGGTCCAGAACGCGCTGGTCGTTGGTGAAGGAGTGAACTGTTGTCATCAAACCGCGGACAATGCCGAAGTTATCGTTGATGACCTTGGCAAACGGAGCCAAGCAGTTGGTTGTGCAGGAAGCGTTGGAAACGTATTTCATGTCAGCGGTGAGCTGATCGTCATTAACGCCCAAAACGCAGGTGAAGTCGGGTTCGGTAGCCGGAGCGGAGATGACAACCTTCTTGCAGCCTTTGTGGCTGTCGAAGCCGGGTTTGCCGTCAGCAGCGCGCTTCGTGAACAGACCGGTGGATTCCAGAACAACGTCAACTCCGAGGTCGCCCCACGGAAGATTGCCAGGATCGCGTTCTTCAAAAACCTTAATCAACTTGCCATTGACAATCAAGCCTTCAGCGTTAGCTTCGACTGTGCCATTGAAACGACCGTGAACGCTGTCATATTTCAGCAGCGTCGCCAGCATGTCATTGCTGGTCAAGTCGTTGATTGCAACGACGTCAAAAACTTCGGGCTTGGCAGCCATGCAACGGAAAACCAAACGGCCGATACGACCAAAACCATTAATACCAACGCGAATCGCCACTGTATCTCTCCTTTTAAATAATAAGAACTACAAAAATAAATGCTTTTTGCGATTATACCCGCCGGGGAAACCCACGTCCCCCTTAAGACGTTTATTAATCAGTATTATAATATCGATTAATGATTCTGCAAGGGGGGAGGGGGAAATAGGCAAGAAATAATTGAATTAGAGCGCCTTTTTGTCTAAATTAGGAAAGATTTTTAAAAAATTTTTGAAAAATTTATGTTAGACGCTCTAGTAAAGAAAAGAAATTTGCTATAAAATAGTGTATAATAAAATAATGAGTGTCGGAAAATGTAACCATTTTACCTTTTATGGAGTTATGTAACCATGTCAAAACGTCTTCAGATTATTGCCTTGTTCTGCATCGGGATTGCAGCAGGATTTTTTGCCGCCTATTATAGTATTGATTGCCGTGAGACGATGGCGTCCGGCGGCGCTGACCGATCCGGCGAGTACATCATCACGTCTGGATTGCTGGAAGGGGGAGCGGGCGCAACCTATTTCCTGGATTGTTCAACTGGCACGTTGACCGCTACGGTTCCTGCTTGTCGCGGCGCCGGCGGTTTTTGGGGCATGTACAAAACTGACGTTACCAAAGCGCTCAGAGCGTTCATTACTCAAAACCCGAAAGACGCTTTTGGTCAGCCGCTGGAAATGCCGTCCAAACCCAACTATGTTATGACAACCACTCCGTTCCATTACTTGGGTAAACTCAATCAAATTTCCTGGCCGACTGAAGGCATTTCAATCGTTGAAACCCAGACGGGAATTCAATTCTTGTTTGTCATTCCGTTTAATGCCACGAAGTACAAGCAGGGAACTATGGAACAGGGCGAAATGAGATTATTCATCGCCAAGCAGATTAACCCGGTTATGAAGCGTAAACAGCTGTAATTGAGAGGCAGTAGGCAGTAGGCAGTAGGCAGTAGAAGTATCTTCACTACAGCCAATTGCCTTCTGCCTAATTTGCCTACCATCTCTGAAAAAGATTTTTTCAGAGGGGGGGCTTGTTCTGTCCACAAACTTATTAGAATATATGGAGTTGTGAGTTAGGAATTAGGAGTTAAATTCGCCTCTGGCAAATTACTATTGCCTATTGCCTACTGCCTACATCCCCCGCCCCCTGCCTGTG
>JAZRTH010000667.1:0-2176 GCA_045651945.1 Thermoguttaceae bacterium | reverse complement strand
TACAATTCGTTCAAAATCGCTCAGGAAGTTTTCCCGGATTCCGTCAAGCTCAATATTAACGACTACGCGAACAACCAGAATTACGCCGATCAGGTCAACGACCTCGTCGCTCACGGCGCGAAAATTGACATCGTCGGGTCGCAAATGCACCTCTTCCGACCGCAGCAGACGCTGGACATTGCCGCCGGGGCGGAAATTCAAACGCCGACCAAGGTTCTCGATACGATGAAGATTCTGGCGACGACGGGACGCCCGATTCACCTGAGCGAAATCACGATTACCGCGCCCAACGACGACGCCAACGGCAGAGCGATTCAGGCGATTGTCGCCCGGAATTTGTATCGGCTCTGGTTCAGCGTCCCGGAAATGATGGGTATTACGTGGTGGAACGTCGTTGACGACTGCGGCGCGCCGGGCGAACCGACGACGTCCGGGCTGTTCACCCGCAACATGGACCCGAACCCGTCCTATTTCGCCTTGAACAAACTCATCAACGAGGAATGGAAGACGAACTTCGTCCAAAAGGCTGACGCCGAAAACGTCACGCTGCAATTCCGCGGATTCAAAGGCAAATACAAGGCGACCTGGACGGACAAAAACGGTCAGACGCAGAGTAAAGAGTTTACAGTCAAGTAAGATTTTAAGCCGCAAAGAACGCAGAGAACGCATAGTTTTTAAAGCTTCGTGAACATCCTCCGCATCTCCGCGTCTCCGCGTGAGATTATTCCGGGGTAATATCAATGATTTTTGGTTGTTCCAACGTTTTGTTCGCCTGACGGCGAATGCGTAATTCCGCTCCCGTTGGTCGCTTCATTACCGCCTTTCATCAACTTTTATTCCCAACCATGACATCCCAATCCCTTAACTCCCAAAAGTTTTCCCGGCGCAGTTTCCTGGCAGCGGCAGGCGCGTCCGCCGGTTTGTTTTTCGTTCCCCGCTGCGTTTTCGCCGATTCCCCCAACGACGTCGTGCTTCGGGCGGCTATCGTCAGCGACGTCCATTATAAAAACAGACGCGATACGCCGGAAGTCGAGCGGTTAGAGCGCATGCTCCAGTTCGTCAACGAGTACTCGGCGTCACAGCCGTACAAGAATTTCGACATTCTGATGATCGGCGGCGACATGTCCGATAACGGGCGCGTCGATCAAAGCGGTCTGCTTCGCGATTCGCTTAAAAAGTACCTTAAGCCGGAAACGAAATGGATTTTCTGCATGGGCAACCACGATCATTACGGCGGAAACCGTCAGATTTGGGAAGAACTCTTTGAACAGCCCGCCAACAAGCGAGTCGAGGTCAACGGGTTCCAGTTCATCACGCTTTCCTGCGAAAAGGGAACGATGAGAGACGGCGATTTCCAGTACGCGCTGCCGTGGCTGAAAGAACAACTCGACGCAGCCTGCGCTGACAACACCAACAAGCCGGTTTTCCTCATTCATCATTACCCGGTTCGCGGCACCGTTTACGGCAGCTGTCTGCCTGACCGCTGGGGGACGGGCGGCTTGTGCGAACTGCTCAAGAATTACCCGCGCCTGATTGACTTCGCCGGGCATTCGCATTTCCCCACAACCGACCCGCGATCCGCCTGGCAGCGCGAGTACACCGCGTTCGGAACCGGCACGCTGAGCTATTTTATTATGCGGTACGACAAGCTGACCCGCCCGGCGGAATACCGCAAAGCAGGAAACGCCTACATCATGGAAATCCATGCTGACAACAGCGTCGTTTTGAAGGTCTACGACGCTGTTACAAACAAGTTCTTTGACTGCGTCTACGTGGTCGCTCAGCCCGGCGCGGTCGACAAGTTCATCTATACCAATAAGCGTTACGAAACCAGCCTTCCCCCGCATTGGGCAGACGGCGCAGCGGCAGCGGTTGAAAATGTAACGCCCGTCAGTGCGGACATTACGTTCCCCCAGGCGAAATGGGACGTCCACGAGAGCATCGTCCATTCGTACAGAATCGACCTCGCCCGTCTTGCCAAAGACGCTCAGACGGGCGCTGAGACGTGGATCGACCTGCCGAGTCAATACGAGTGGTCGCAGTACTTCTTCAATGACATGCCGGATTCGCTGACGGTTAATCTCAACGGTTTGAACTGGAATACTCAGTACAAATATTCTGTTACCGCGTTGAACTGCTTTGAGAAGGAATCGGAAAAGAAGCTGGAAGGGACGTT
>JAZRTH010000666.1:0-2787 GCA_045651945.1 Thermoguttaceae bacterium | reverse complement strand
TTAAAGGCAGTAGGCAAGAGGCAGTAGGCAGTAGGACGCAAAGCGCCACAAAAAAAAAATTCTCTAATCCCTCATATTATAACAGAGTTTCGGATTTATACAAGTTCAAAATAGAAGAAAACCCGTTTATTCTCGTCGTGGAACGCTTCGCGTCTACTCCTCACTACTGCCTATTGCCTACTGCCTACTGCCTTTTTCTCCCGCCCCCCCTTGCAATATCCGTAAAAATGGTTAAAATTCCTATCTCATTTGAAAGAAAAGATTGGAAGGCGGTAATGAAGCGACCAACGGGAGCGGAATTACGCAGTTCGCCGAAGGCGAACCAAAATTATTGAACCCGTTGTTATGTTCGCCGTTCCGGCGAATGCGTAATTTCGTTCGCTAACGCTCACTCCATTACCGCCTTTCATTCCTTATAACTCACAAAAACCGTTTTATTAACCCAAGGATTAAAACATGCCGCGATTTGCTAACAAAAAGAACGCCGCCGCCAACAATCGACATCGTAAACCGAAAGTTCACATTAAGAAGAAAGACCCCATTTTGGTCGATGGTAAACTTCCGCGCCCGATGTTTGTTGACTACAAAGACGTTGAACTGCTCAAAAAACTGACCAACCGTCAGGGCAAAATCCTCAGCCGCCGCAAGAATGGCTGCTGCGCCATTAGCCAAAACGCCGTTCAGCAGGCTGTCAAGCGCGCTCGATTCATGGCTCTTCTGCCGTTCGTTGGCGAATGAGCTTGAACTAGGTAAGATTGGAAGGCGGTAACGAAGCGACCAACGGGAGCGTAGTTACGCAGTTCGCCGAAGGCGAACCAAATAATTTGAATCCCGTTGTTAAGTTCGCCTAACGGCGAATGCGTAATTCCGTTCGCTTCGCTCACTCCATTACCGCCTTTCAATATATTCAGACGGACGGTTTTCTGTCTGAGAGCGCTTGAAATATGTAGCTATTATCCCTTGTAGTGTTGGCTATGAGGGATTTTTTCGTATAGACTCGAGTGGATTGAAAGGCGGTAACGAAGCGACTAACAGGAGCGGAGTTACGCAGTTCGCCGAAGGCGAACCACAAAGTTGAACCCGTTGAGAAGTTCGCCTGACGGCGAATGCGTAATTCCGTTCGCCGGTGGCGAACTTCATTACCGCCTTCCATTCCTTCGCTACTCGCAACTACCATAGGAGACTAACATGGGAGAAGCCAAAGTTATCGAACAGGCGAAATTGACCATTGGAGATCAGAGCTGGGATTTCGACGTCCTGCAGGGGTCGGAAGGAAATCGCGCTCTGGACATTTCCAAGCTGTTCGCTCAAACCGGGTTGATTACAATGGATCAGGGGTTTGCCAACACCGGGTCGGTAATCAGCCAGATTACGTACATCGAAGGGGACAAAGGCAAGCTCCGTTACCGCGGCTATCCGATTGAAGATCTGGCGGTAAGCTGCCAGTATTTGGAAGTCGTCTACCTGCTCATCTACGGCGAGCTGCCAACCAAAGAGCAACTGGAAAAGTTCCAGCACGGGATCTGCCATCATACGCTTCTCCATGAGAACATGAAGCAGATTTTCAAGGGGTTCCCGGAACACTCGCACCCGATGGCGATTATGGCGTCAATCATGGCGGCTATGCCTGCGTTTATTATCGACTACCTCGACCCGAACGACCCGGAAGCTTTGGAACTGACGACGTACCGCGCCTTGGGAAAAGTCCCCACCATTGCCGCTTTCAGCCACAAACAGAGCATCGGTCAGCCGTTTATTTATCCCAAAAACGCGCTCTCGTTTGCGGAAAACTTCCTGTACATGATGTTCGCCGTCCCGACGGAAGACTACGTCATGAACCCCATGTACGTCAAGGCGCTCAACACGCTTTTGATTCTTCACGCAGACCACGGGCAAAACTGCTCGACGTCCGCCGTTCGCATGGTCGGGTCGAGTAACGTCAATATGTTTTCCGCTCTGTCCGCCGGCATTAACGCTCTGTGGGGCGAATTCCACGGCGGAGCGAACGAGGCGTGCATCGTCATGCTGGAAAACATCCTCAACGACAACCGCGACCTGGGCAAGTACATCGACAAGGCGAAAGACCCCAACGACCCGTTCCGTCTCATGGGTTTCGGACACCGCATTTACAAGAGCTACGATCCGCGCGCTGTCGTGTTAAAGAACATCGCCGACAAACTCATCAAAGAGTACAAAGGGTCAGATCCGCTTTTCGACCTGGCGCAGGAACTGGAAGAGTACGCCCTGAAAGATTCCTACTTCATCGAACGAAAACTGTACCCGAACGTCGACTTCTACTCCGGCATCATTTACTCCCTGATGGGCATTCCGAAAAACATGTTTACGGTACTGTTTGCGTTGGGACGTCTGCCAGGCTGGATCGCTCATTTCCGGGAAATGCACAATACAGAAAAGAACAAGATTCACCGCCCGCGTCAGCTGTACGTTGGCGAAAAAACTCGTTCTGTAAAGCCGCTGGAAGAAAGAGACTGATTCAATTATCAATTTATACTGAAACGACTTGAGTTTTTCCGATGTTAAGCCTCTAGCTGCCAGCTTCTAGCTATTACCTGATTCGTGCGTTATCGCAAGAAGTAGGGATAACCAGCTAGCGGCTAGGAGCTAGGAGCTAATAGCTCATTTTTCGGGGAATTTCAAGTAGAACAAGTATATCAATTTGTAATGCGTAATTTGGAATTAGCGCAAAGTGTGTCGTCCTGAAAAAAAGTTGACACAAAAAACTTTTGTTATTGTTTCGATTTATTTTAGCTAGCCTAGGCTAGCTAA
>JAZRTH010000665.1:0-2863 GCA_045651945.1 Thermoguttaceae bacterium | reverse complement strand
ACGAGGCGAAAATCTGGACCAGCGCCGGCGAACAGACCGGCGTCGTTTCCGTTGCGGCTGGCGTTGCGCCGACGGCTGACGTCCCGTGGACGGCGTACATTCAGGGAACGCTTACCCTCTGCGCTGAAGCCGGGTTCCCCGCCCAGCCGTTTGTCGCGGTTATGCTGTCTGACGTCCCGCTCGGCGGTGGGCTGTCGTCCTCGGCGGCTCTGGAAGTTTCTGTCGCCACGCTTTGCGAAGCGATTTCCGGCAAGACGATGGATCCGGTTAAGAAATGCCTGCTGTGCCAAAAGGCGGAACACGAATTCGCTCACATGCCCTGCGGGATCATGGATCAGTTCATTTCCAACCTCGGTCAGCCGGATCACGCGATGCTGCTCGACTGCCGTTCCTGCGTCCCGGAAATGGTTCCGCTGACCGACCCGGCGGTTTCGATTCTGATTATCAACTCCAACGTCAAGCACGCCTTGACGGGGTCTGAATACCCGGAACGCCGCGCGGCTTGCGAACATGCGGCGCAGATACTCGGCGTCAAAGCCCTTCGCGATGCGACAATGGACATGCTCAACGCCGCCAAAGACAAGCTGACGGAGACGCAGTTCATTCGCGCCAGGCACGTTATTACGGAAGACGACCGCACCGTCGAGGCGGCTGCCGCCTGCAAAGCCAACGACTGGGTCAAGATGGGCGAGCTGATGTACCAGTCCCACGCGTCCATGCGCGACGATTTCCAGATTACGTGTTCCGAACTAGACACGCTGGTTGAGCTTGCCGCGGCAAAGGGCGTCGATGGCGGCGTGTACGGCGCGAGAATGACCGGCGGCGGATTCGGCGGGTGCGCTGTCGCGGTGGTTTAAACCCACGCTGTCGAAGGCCTGGTGGCGGACTTCGCCAAAGAATACGAAGCCAAGACCGGAATCAAACCGTTCATCTTCGTTTCGCGCCCCGGCAACGGCTCCGCGATTGAAAGCTGAGAGTTTGGGCTGAGAGTTTAGGAGCGCGCTTGCGAAATTGCAAATTGCTAATTTCCCCCAACTCCTCCCTCCTCACTCCTAATTCCTAACTAACTCGACTTCGTCAAGTTTTAAACAAAAAATCCTCCTGCTCCCCCCCTTGCGTTATTTTCGGGAATGGATATAATAACCGCATAATTTTGAAAGCGCTGGCGAATCTTCCGTTTTGTCAGAGCTTTCAGATGCCTCCTTAGCTCAGTTGGTAGAGCAGTTGACTCTTAATCAACGGGTCACAGGTTCGAGCCCTGCAGGAGGTACTTTAAGCCCTTGCGATATTTCGCGGGGGCTTTTTTTATTTCGTAAAAACCCCTTATTTTTAAGGACTTGCGGAAATTTCCGTTCAACTGCGTCAGTTTCTTTTTTTCCCGTCGTCGCAACATTTATCGCAACAACCGCGACCGTTTTCACGACCATTTTGTCTATCCGATAAACGTCCTCGCTTTCGGCTAAAAATTCTTCGGCGGACTTCGTCCGCGATCCCGCAAGGTTGCTGGCGGCGTCGTAGCATGTGCGCGGGGCGTTGGTCAAGGCGGCGATTGAGAAAACTCTCTAAATGATATGAAGCGCTGCAAGGATCACAATTATTAAGAAAATCAACAATCCTTCTAAGATAAATATAAGTAAACAACCAGCGGCGCTACCCTTGATTTGACGGTCAAATGATTCTAAACGCGCTTGATGCTTTTTAAACTCTTCTTCGTTCTTAAACAAGTATTCCCAAACGTATTTTTTCATTTTAGCTCCTTTACAAAACGCAACTGGAAATCGATTATTACCACAATGACGTCAAATATTTCCAAACTGATGACAAAATATCGGAAACTGACGCTATTAAGAGAATCGCCCAAATTATTAAACAAACATAAGTTAGACAGCCAAATGCGTATTTTAAATCCTGTTTATCGGATTCAGATATATTAAGCTTTACCATGATATTACCTCCTAATTTATATTAACGAAAAAGACTCAAAAAAGTAACAGCGTTTTTCAGAATTTGGGAAAGGAATAGCCGATTGTTTCTTTGCGTCCTTTGCGTTCTTTGCGGCTAAATAACTTTGGCGGCAGAGGACTGCCGCGATCCGGGCTCAACAGAGGTTATCTGTGAGGCTGGCAAAGGCGCCCGAGACAGGCGCCATCCAGAGGATGTTTCCGGCTTCGTCGATTTGGAATGCACATTTCGCAGCGTTTTGTTCGCCTGTCGGCGAATGCGTAATTCCGTTCGCTTCGCTCACTCCATTACCGCCTTTCATTTAAAAATCCGCGTTTATCCGTCTAATCCGTTAAATCCGTGAACGGATGACTTGCACACAACCTATAAGCGACGCTTGCGAAACTCCTCACTCCTCACTCCTAATTCCTAACTCCTCTAACCACCCTAGTCAAAGAAATTTTTTTTGCTATAATATTATTAATCCAATAAAATGAATTCGCGATTCGACAGATTATATCAGTCTGCGAATCTTAACCAATTTATCTGAACAATAACCATGGAAGAAACACGAGTATGCCCATGCAAAGCGATGGGAGAGTCCCGTCGCGAGTTCTGCGCCGCCATAGCCTCGCTCGGTCTTGGCGCTGCAGCCGTTGTTCCCGGAGCTGTTGCCGCCTTCTCCGGCGGTTTCGATCCGATTATGAGAGGGTCCGCCGCCGGCGAAACCCCAGAGTTCAATCTCGGCGCGCTGTCCTCCCTCCCGGAAGACGGAACGCCCGTTAAAAAGGCGATTATCGCCGACAAACAGGACGGCTGGACGAAATATTCCAACGTTGCGGTCGGCGCAGTCTGGCTTCGCCGCGAAGGCGACAAGGTCAGCGCGTTTAACGTTTTGTGTCCGCACAATGGCTGTTTTATC
>JAZRTH010000664.1:0-1045 GCA_045651945.1 Thermoguttaceae bacterium | reverse complement strand
CATGCCCGCCAAAGAAAATCGCAATCTGTTCTTTGGGAAACAGGCCGTCCGCGTACGCAGCCGCGATTGACAGCAGCAGCCCGTTTCGGAACGGGACGTACGTGTTAATTCTTTCGCTGCCGATTTCCTGAATCTGCTGAGCGTAGCTTTCGTGAACGATTTTTTCCGTCGAATGTTCCAGCAGAGAACAGTTGCTAAACTCAAAAATACTGCTGATGTTTAGTTCATAATGCGGTACGCCGTAATACCGGGCAACTTTATTGGCGCATTCCAGTTCTTTAAAATGTTTCTGACCGTAAAACAGGGACGCTGTTACAACGTTTTCTTTCCCGTATTTTTCTACGGCGATGCCTAAACAGGTTGTCGAGTCCAGGCCGCCGCTGCTTAATACAAGAGCTTTCATTCCCGTTTCCCTCCTTACATATCAAACCGGATTGTTCTGTCTGAAGCGGATTTCAGAACGTCCAGCTTTCGTTGGTAACAAAGTTCCTGATAGCCAAAATCCGGATTAGCCCAATTGACGAAAGGAAATATTGAAATGCCTCCTCGGGGCGCGAAGATTCCTCGGACTTCAATGTATTTCGGATTCATCAACCTGATTAAATCTTTCATGATAATATTCATGCAGTCTTCATGAAAATCGCCATGATTCCTAAAGCTGAACAAGTACAGTTTTAACGACTTGCTTTCAACCATCTGTACGTTGGGAATATAGCTGATGACAACCTTCGCCAAGTCCGGCTGACCGGTAATCGGGCACAGCGACGTGAACTCGTAGGCGTCTAACGTTACAATATAGTCGTTGTCGGGATGTTTGTTTACAAAACATTCCAACACGTCTGGATTGTATTCATAATCGTATTTCGTATTATGATTTCCCAGCTTCGTCAGTCCTGCCGTCTCTTTTTTCGTTCTGCTCATTTGAAAATAATCGGATATACTCAAAAACTTCTTGCGAAGGTCGATAACGTTGGAATGTCGAATCACGTCCCGGAGGGACGCAACCCTTGTAACCGGGGGCTTTAGCCCCCGGTAAATCGCAATA
>JAZRTH010000663.1:0-5573 GCA_045651945.1 Thermoguttaceae bacterium | reverse complement strand
AGTACGAGCCTTTCGGTCCCGGCAGAACTTTGCTGGCGCGAACGCGGGCGTCTTTCATGGCGGACAGGCTTCGAGCGTAAACCGCTTCAGTAACAAGCGTGCTGGGAACGCCCAGGTCGAGAGCCAGCTGAGACATCCATTTTCCGGTGCCTTTTGCTCCCGCAGTGTCGAGAATCATGTCGACCAGATAGTTGTCGGTAAGCTTGTCTTTAACGGTGAAGATGTCGCGGGTGATTTCAATCAGATACGAGTTCAGTTCGCCGTCCATCCATTGGGCGAAAACGTCGTGAATCTCTTCGTTGGACAGCCCAATCGCGTTTTTGAGCAGCCAGTACGCCTCGCAGATAAGCTGCATATCGCCGTATTCGATTCCATTGTGAACCATCTTGACGTAATGACCCGCTCCGCGCGCGCCAACCCATTCGCAGCAGGGAATGTCGTGATTCGGACCGACTTTGGCGGAAATCGCCTGGAAAATCTTTTTGACTTCGGGCCACGCGGCTTCGGATCCGCCGGGCATCATGGACGGACCGCGGCGAGCGCCCTCTTCTCCGCCGGAAACGCCGGTTCCGATGTACAGAATCCCGGTCGGTTCAATCGCCTTGGTGCGGCGTTCAGTGTCAGTATAATGCGTGTTGCCGCCGTCGATAATAATGTCGCCCGGCTCCATGAGCTTAATCAGCTTTTCCATGACCGCTTCTGCCGGGGAAAGTTCCGGATAGAGTTTGGTTTCCATGGCGGGAATGGCGTCTGGAGATTTAATCATGAGCATGATTTTACGAGGTCGGGCAACGCTGGCAACCAGCTCCTCGAGGCTGTAACAGCCAACGATTTCCCCGGAAACTTCCTTCACGGCGTCGGACGCCAGGAAATCGTCAATCTTGCTGGTCGTTCGGTTGAATACCGCAACCGAAAAACCGTGATCCGCAATGTTCAAAACCAGGTTCTGACCCATAACCGCCAGACCCATCAAACCGAAATCGCATTGTTTAGCCATCTTCGCGAACTTTCTTTTTAAAAATAATACGGTTAAGTTTAACAAGCTCTTTGCTTGCTTTATAATAATATTATATTTTGCCAACAAAATGAGAATAGTCAATAGGGGAGGGGAGAAGTTAGTTGCGAGTTGCGAGAGGATGAAAGGCGGTAATGGAAACAAGATAATAACTTTCCGCTAGAACCGCGTAGCGGTTCAATATCAATAGCCGTGGGTTTTAACCCACGGAGCAACGGCGAACGGAATTACGCATTCGCCGGAATGGCGAACTAAAGAAATGTCTCACGCAAAGTTCGCAAAGTTCGCGAAGTGTTAAAGATTTCTTTACGTTCTTTATGGCTATAATTATCTTTGGCGGTTTTTATCCGTGATCCAGAATGTTTTTCGGCTGTGTCGCAGTACTTGAGCAGGACAAAGCGACCAACGGGAGCGATTTTAATACGTTTCGCGCGGCAGCGCGGACTGGGAGCGGCGCCCCGCCGCCCCCTATTCCAAATACTCTGTTGTTCTGGTAGAATAAACCTAAAATTGAGTTTCAATTTATTTAACAATTCTCTGGAGGCGCAGCCATGATGATTCGCAAATCCCTTTTGGTCGTTTTGTTTGTTTTTGGAACCGCTCTTGCCGGAGTCTGTTTTGGAGACGGCGGTTTAGCCAGCCAAGCGCAGACGGTAAAAACAGTAAGAAAGTTTGGAAGACGCGCCATTGATCATTTTGAACAGATGTTTCAAAGCGGAGATTTTGATTTGAAATATCGTTCCATTTACGACGGCAGCGTGGTGATTCAATATGCCGCGTGGACGGGTTCTCTCGATCGGGTTAAAACGCTTGTTGAACAAGGCGCAGACGTTCACGAAAAGAATCTTTTGCATCTCGCCGCCGAAAGCGGCAATCTGGAACTGGTTGAGTGGCTGGTTAAACAGGGATGGGACGTCAATGCTATATCTGATAAAGGCGTTCCTGTCTTGCATCACGCCGCTCAAAGCGGCAATTTGAAGCTGGTCCAATGGCTCATAGATCAAGGATCGGATATCAATGTAAATTCCAAAGATGGAGAAACGGTTCTCCTCTACGGGGCTCTAAGCGGCTCTTTAGAAATGGTTGAATGGCTGGTTAAACAGGGATGGGACGTCAACGCCAAAGATAAAGACGAAAGAACCGTTATATTTAACGCCGCCCTAAGCGGCAAACAGGAACTGGTTAAGTGGCTTATTAAGCAAGGCGCGGATATCAACTCAATTAACCGTCGCAAATGTACGCTTTTGCATGCCGCCGCCCTAAGCGGCAATCTGGAACTGGTTAAGTGGCTGGTTTCGCAGGGATTGGATATCAACGCGAAAACCAAACGCGATGAGACAGTTTTACATCTCGCTGCCGAAAGCGGCAATCTTAAACTGGTTCAATGGCTGGTTAAACAGGGACTGGATCTCAAAGCAAAAGAAAAGGACCACACGACGGTTTTGCACGCAGCCGTTATAAGCGAATCTTTAGAATTGATTGAGTGGCTCCTTGAACAGGGGTTGGACGTCAAAGCCAAAGACTCGTTCGGTTGGACTGCTCTTCATCATTCCGTTCTATTTAGTACTTTAGAACAGGTTGAGCTTCTGGTTAAACACGGCGCAGACATTAACTCGATCGGGGACTACGGAGAGACTCCTCTTCACTTTGCCGCCCTAAACAACAATTTCGAAATAGTTAAATGGCTTGTCGGAAAGGGCACGGACGTCAACGTAAAAGACGAATTCGGAGAGACGGTTTTATTTTACGCGATTTCAAGCAAAGATTTGAAACTGGTTGAATGGCTTGTCGGACATGGCGCAGACGCCAACGCAAAAGACGACGACGGCGAGTCGGTTTTGCGTCAAGCCAGACGTGACGGAACTCCTGAAATTGTACAGTTCCTCATAGAACATGGCGCAAAAGAGTAAAGTGAGCTATAGCTCCCGCAGTCCCGTTTTCTTTTCCCAATTTTTATAATCCGTTTTAGACGCAGAAATTTGACTAAAATTTCCGAGAAATTTTAGGGGATTACTTGACTAAATTAAATTTTTAGGGTACAATTAATTATAAGAGATAGTAGATTTGCCTTTTCTACTATGCAAGTATTCGATTTTTATCGGATTTATTTTCCCAAAACGATTTTTCCGGAGCTGAACGCTCTGCTATTAGATAGATGAATACGGGAGATATTTTTTTCCATTACGACGTTAGTCCAACAACGTGGTTCTATCTGTCGACATTGATGGTGATCGGTATTTACTTTAAGTTTTACCGGGCGCTTTCAGTGAGAAATATGGATTTATTGTCGCTTCTTCTTTTTGGTCCGTGCATGCTTTTAATTATGCATGGGAGCCTGCCGAATGGCTCAATCTGGTTTGTTCGATCAGGATATATAATTCTGTTCCTGCTAACGTTGTTTTATATAATCCGTCTTTTGCTGGACTGTTTAATGGTTCGTCGTCCGCTGTTGGAGCCGAATTTGGATTCCAGCGGTCTTCGTTTTACATGCTTGGCGCTTTTGATATTTCTTACGGGTTCGATTGCCATTTCGCTTTCTCCGCTTGAACTGCGGAAGAATTCCCCGGAAATTGACCTTTTCATTAAACACCCAATTTCCCTGGAAGACGCATTACGAATAAATCAGCTCAACAACTCAGAACCGGAAACGACTCGTCTGACGGAGCGCGGACCGGGGTACCCGTGGTTTCATGAATTTGCTTTGACATCTTTAACTCAAAACGTTCCGGCTAAACCAGACAAACCAGTTGCTGACGTATCTGAAGAGAAGACGAAAGTTGAAGAAAAAGCGCCGGAATTAGAAGCCTCGGAAATTAAAGAAGCGTCCGCCTTGTCTTTTAACGAATCCCAGGTTTACTGGACGAAAATCATCGCGATTTTGGGGCACGTTTTAATCGTTACTGGAATTATCGCCGTTGGGTATTTCCATTTTGGCAATTTCGATACCGGCGTTGCCGCTGCGGTTTTATATCTTCTTATGCCGTACAGCTACCATTTCCAAACGCGATTGGATCATATCATTCCCGCTGCGTTTTTAATCTGGTCGCTGGTCTTTTATCGTCGACCGTGGGTTTCCGGCTTCCTGCTTGGCATGGCGTCGACGCTGGCGTATTATCCGTGGTTCCTGATTCCTTTGTGGGTTAGTTTCTACTGGCGCCGCGGCGTTTTCCGCTTTATCGTTTCCACGTTGGCGACAATGGCAATTATGGGATTGACAATCCTGATCTTTTCAGAGAATCAGGAGGCGTGTAAAAGCAACATGCTCAACATGTTTGGTTTTGTCGGTCTGATTTTGCAGCGTCCGCAGGGATTCTGGGACGTTGTCGCGGCAGACGTTACGTACCGAATTCCGATTCTTGCCGCCTATTGCGGCTTGTGCATAAGCCTGTTGTTCTGGCCGCCTCAAAAGAATTTGGGCGTGCTGCTTAGCTGCTCCGCCGCCGTGATGATGGGCGCTCAGCTTGTCCACCCGTTCCAGGGCGGGCTGTACATGGCGTGGTATTTGCCGTTTTTGATTCTGACTATTTTCAGACCAAATCTGGAAGACCGCGTTGCGACAACCAGCGTTTTTGAAAGCCGGTTCAGAATCATACCTCGCGCGCCGAAAGAAGCTAAAACTGCATAATCGCATACGGGGACGAGTTTGCTTGTCCCCGTTTCTTTTGACGCCGATTTAATTAATTACCCGGTTTTATATCCCCCTGCCTATAGAGTTAAACCTTCCTTTCAAGTAACCCCCTGCCATTCAAGGATTGAACAATGAGTTATCTTACAAGGTTTGTCAGCGCGTTTTTGACTGTTACAATTGCAGCGTTTATTTTGGGAACGGAATCTCAAACGGCGACCGCTCAACAGATGCCGGCTGTGATTTCGCTGAATTCTCTCAACGCTCCGCCGTCTGCGGATTGGATTGCTCAGAAATCTAAAGCGTTACAGGCGCTTCCTGACCTCGGCGCGGCAGAACTGACAGAGCTGTACGAACTCAAGTCTAGCGAAAAGCAGCCGCTGGCGGATTCCATAATTGCAGAGTTAATCTGGAAATCCTGCGCCAGTAAAAAATGGAACGACGCTCTGTGCGAGTTGGCGGCAAAGCTGTTCTCCAGCCCCGACCCGGTTGCCGTCATGTACGCTCAATGGGCGATTGAAATTCGCATCGGGTACGAAAACAGCCAAAACGTCGCCGTCTGGACGGAGAACATGGAAAACAAGCCGAACTGGTTTACCGTCTGGCTGCAATTCCCGGTTGAACGCTATCCGGAAATGGACTACTGGCGCGTTTGCTGCATGCATTCAGTTCATCGTTCGTTGGCGTCCCTGCATTCATCCGCTGACAAGTACCTTCATCGGACGCGGAGCATCTACGAAGAAATCCTCGATCAGCCCGTTTCCGACCGGCAGATTCAAGCGCAAAAAGACATGCAAGCCGCTCTGGACGCTCACAAAGCGGTTGAAGAATGTAACAATATGTTTAGGGCTCGTCAGCTGTTCAGCCAATTCCGAAAGCAGACCAGAAAAGTCGTGTTGGCGAACCCGGCGCTGGATTTCGATGAGATATTGT
>JAZRTH010000662.1:0-1146 GCA_045651945.1 Thermoguttaceae bacterium | reverse complement strand
TAATATTGTACTAATAATAAAAGAAAAAGCAAGAGGGATTTATAATAGGAATCCGTATGAAATGAAAGCAATTGTTTGTATCTGAACAATATAGATTAATAAGTCAGACAAATATGCTTAAATCAAAATTATTAAAAATCTGAGACGGTTTGCGAACGAAACGCTCGTGAACCGTCTCGACAGTGTTTTGAATGATTCAGCCGGGAGACGCCTCCGGGCTCGTCAAAGTCTTTCTTTTACTTGCGTTTCCGCCAGTAAAGCAAACCAGCAGCGCCGAGAATAAGCAGCGCCCACGTCGACGGTTCCGGAATGGCGTTGGCGTCAATGCTTGCTGTAACAACGTTTCCGTTGACGCTAAGATTCCAGAAATAATCGCTTCCTGACGTCAGAAGTCCATTCCAGAAAGCGTCGGTCGCATAATCGCCGGTGAAATCGCCATCATTCTGGACGAGAATATCGTAAACGCCTGAACCTCCCCCGTAGGTCAATTCCAAAACGGAATCCGGACTAACAGTAAACGAACTGGCGATGAGCTTGTCCATGCCGCTGGCGTCTTGTTCCATCAACAGGGTTGCAGCAGTATCGAGAATAAAAGCGCCGTCAATGGTCAGCGTTCCAACCGAGTTGCCGGGGGACATCGTCGCGCCGGACTTGACTTGCATTGTTCCCTTGTAGTACTCTTTCATATCCAGACGACCGGACGAAACCAGGAAATGACCGGCGTCAACCTGTCCTGCGGCAGAAGCGTAAATCTGCAGCGTACCGTCGCCGGTCTTTTCGATTGAATTCGCTTTAATCGACCCAATGAACTTGGTCGTTTCGCTGTTGACAAACGTCAGATCTTTGCCAGTCGCATCCAACGTTGCCTCAGCGGCAATTTGACCGCCTGCGTCAAGACTTCCGCCGGACAGATTGTACAGCGTTCCGCCATTGGTCAGAGCCAGCGTTCCCGCTTCAATCGTTGTCGATCCGGTGTATTCAGGCGCTTTTTTAAGCGTCAGTTTTCCAGTATCAGTTCCGGTTAAAACCAGAGCGACGTTGCCGCAGATGGAACTATTGTAAGTCAATTCTTGGGATATGTTGTCAATCGTTAACGTTGACAGCGTGTCGGTTTCATTAAAGATCGGACCTTTATCGGCATCGTCA
>JAZRTH010000661.1:0-3650 GCA_045651945.1 Thermoguttaceae bacterium | reverse complement strand
AACAAGCCTTTTTCGGCGTTACCCACGTCCAATCAGGAACCGACCTCGTCGGACGTCGCACTCCATATTCCCTACTATGCACCAGACATTATTTTATATTCCAGAAAAGCTGTTCGGGATTCCGGTTTTTGGCGTTGGACTGCTATTGATTCTCTGGTTGATTATAACCGGGATATCGATGTTTTTGGACTATCGGAAATCCGGCGCCAAGTCCATCTGGTCGTTTTTAATCGTTGTCGGACTAGGCGCTGCTGCGATTATTTGGGTCTTGCCCAACATCGTCAAGCCGACCGGATTGGCAATTCAAAGCTACGGCGCCATGATGCTTCTGGGAATCATAACCGGGCTTATTCTGGCTTTATACAGAGCTAAAAAATACGGATACAAATCTGACTTGATAATCTCGATGGTTCTCTGGATTTGCATTCTGGGAATAATCGGAGCCAGAGTTTTCTTCTGCGTCGAGTACTGGTCGGAAATGAAAGCGGACACATGGTCGCAAACGATTCGCAATTGTCTGAACTTTACTGAAGGCGGGCTTGTTGTTTACGGGTCGCTGTTTGGCGGACTGCTGGGCGTCGTATGTTTCATTCTGACAACGCCCAATCCCAACGAAGAAACCGAGCATAAAAAACATCTGTCCATCTGGCGAATGTTGGATATTGTCGCTCCATCGATGGTTTTAGGACTGGCTTTTGGACGCATTGGCTGTTTCCTCAACGGCTGCTGTTTTGGGGGCGTTTGCGATGTTGACAAGTATCCGTGGGGCGTAACGTTTCCCGCCGGATCGCCGCCGTTCATGGCGCAGGTGGAAAAAGGGCTGATAAATCTCGATAATCAGCCGCTGCAGGGATTGACGCTGGAAAGAATCTTTCTCCCCGACAACCGCTGGGCGATAATCGTCAAGTCAGTTGAAAAGGATTCTGCCGCTGAAAAAGCCGGCATGAAGCCCAACGACCTGATTCTGAAAATTAACAACATTTCGCTATTTAACAAAGAGGGAAACGCTCAACTGGATTGGGCGTACTATCTGCTTACCGCCGGGGCGAGGACAGAGGGAACTGTAAACATTCAGACCGATAAAAGCCCAAGCATTTCCTGGAAATACGATTCGTCACGCGAACCGCGATCGCTGCCCGTCCATCCAACTCAGCTGTACAGTTCTCTAAATGCTTTGCTGTTGTTGACAATTCTGCTGATTTTCGACAGATTCAAGCATTGGGAAGGCGCAACGTTTTTATTGCTCGTTACGCTGTACCCCATCACCCGCTGGATTTTGGAAGCCATTCGAATCGACGAATCCGGCGCGTTCGGGACTTCCATGAGCATTTCTCAGGTTGTCAGCTTGATAGTACTCCCCATCGTTTGCGTCCTGTGGGGATATTTGTGGTTTTCAAACAGGGGGAAGGCTGTAGGCAGTAGGGAATAGTAGTAAGTTATTAGTGGTTAGTGGTTAGGACGCAAGCGCTCATCTAACTTACCACTCACCACTTACCACTCTTATTCTTTTATAATGCAGCGAAAGCCGAAATTGCCGTCTTGATAATCCGGTTCGCTGTATCCACGAACGGCGCAACGGCAGTATCGGGCGCTTTCATGCCATCCGCCGCCGCGAAAGAGTTTAAAAGACCCCTTCTGCGGCCCAGTCGGGTCGGTTACGCTTTCGGTGGGATAATCCCCGTACCAGTCCGCGCACCATTCCCAAACGTTTCCTGTCATGTCGTAAAGTCCCCACGCATTGGGCGTCTTTGTTGCAACCGGATGAGTCTTGCCGCCGCAATTGCCTTCATACCAGGTCGTCTGCTCCAAATCCCCCGGATACGCTCCCGTACAGCCGGCGCGGCACGCGTATTCCCACTGCGCTTCCGTTGGCAGTTCCAGCTTCACCCCTGATTGAGCGCATTTTTTACAGAACGCCTGACAGTCGTCCCAGGACACGCATTCAATAGGATTGTCATCGCCCTGGAATCGGGCAGGATCGTTCCCCATGACAGCTTTCCACTGCTTTTGAGTTACTTCCGTTTCCATGATCCAGAACCCCTTCGTCAGCGTAACCTGATGAGGGATTTCGTCGTCAAAACGCCCTTCTTCCGTTTTGGACGCGCCCATGGAAAACGTTCCCGCTGGCGCCCAGCGGAAAGCAAACTCAACGCCGTTAATAACGACCGTTTTTCTGTCCCCTGCCTTGTTTGTTGTTTTCGATTCTGAAGCCGTTTCCACCGGCGCCGCAGAATCCGTATTGCTTTCAGCAGCCTCAAGGAAACAGCCGAACGCAAAAAGCCCTATAAAGCACATTCCCAAAACTGAAGCCACGCCTTTGCGGAATTTTAAAGTTCGTCTCATAGTATATTTATTTAGTTTATTGATTGGTACTAGGAAATTATTATCTATATTATAATCATTATACCTTTATTTACCAACGCTAAAAGAACCTCTTTTCAGAAATATTCAGAATAATATAAAGAAAAAAGCAGGGAACGGGAGCTTGGAGCGCGTCTTTGCTTCCCATTCCTTGCTTCTTGCAATTAAGTTTTTTTCAGATCAGCTCGCCCGTTTGAGCAAAACGTTCTGCTGCGTTCGAAGCGAACGCTGGAAGTCCATTTTCTCGATCTGCCAGTTCTGAATGCGTTCCAGCAGCTGGGATTCCTTGAGCTTGAGCTGGTTTTCTTTTTGATCCAAAAGCTGACGTTTCTGAGCCAGCTGAATGCTCTGCTCGTCGATGGACTGTTCAATCGCTTCCTTCTTAAGTTGAAGGTTATGAATCTGTCGGGCAATGTCGTCTCGATAAGCCGCCAATTCCGCCTTCTTTTTGTCGAGCTGTTCGCGAATCTTCTGATACTGATAGGCGAACTTTTCGCGAATGGCGGTAATGGATTTCTTGAGGGCGTCCGGAGCGGCGGAACGAGACAGGCTTACCCAAAGCTCTTCGGTTGACAGGCGAATTTCAAGCGTATCCTGATTGAGTTTCATCAGGTTCTGCCGAGCCTGTTCGTAAGCCATGCGCTGCTGTTCCATCGCTTCAAAGCGTTTCGACATCTGACGGCGAATGTTGGTCATTTCACGGTTCTTGCGCGCCAAATCCTCTTCGCACTTCTGATGGAATACGGCGCATTCCTGTTCCTGTCGAGCGTTTGTCTGAATGAGGCTCTGCTTGATATTTTCCAGTTCCTGACGGGAATCTGACAGCGACTTTTCGTAGCTGGCAAGAATCTCTTCACGACCGCGCAGTTCTTCCAAACGCTGTCGAAGAGCGTCTTCCTGCTGCAGGACTTTCTGCTGGAACTGGTTTTCCCGAACCGTCAGGTCAGCCAGAACTTTATCCGCTTTCTTTTGAGCTTCCTTGATAATGGATTCCGCCCGCTGATTGACGTTCTGAATAATCGCGCTGACTCGATTCTGAGCGTCCTTTTTCTGCTGCTGTTCGTATTCGCGAATCTGAGCCAGTTCCGCTTCGCGAACTTTCGCATTCGACGCTTCCAGCTCTTTGGTTCTCTGACTAATGGAAATGGCAACTTCCTCATCTCGCGTTTTCAGAGCGCGAAGCATTTCGGTTATGCGATTTTCTTTCATTTCCAGTTCATTCGTCCAGGTTTTGAGAGCCGCAACTTTTGCAACAAAATCGCTGTCCGACAGCGAAGTCGGGGGCCAAG
>JAZRTH010000660.1:0-1027 GCA_045651945.1 Thermoguttaceae bacterium | reverse complement strand
TCCGAATAAGCCTGTTTCGGCGCTACCAACTTCCAATCGGGAACCGACCCTGTCGGACGTTGCACTCCATATAGTACAATAATCTGCAATAGATTTGCAAAATATTTGCAAAAATTTCTTGTATCCCCCTTGTAATTCTTTCAGGGATAATTTATAATATATACAATGTCAATGAATAAATATTTTCCATCCACACTAACAACAAGGAGATAAAATGCATATTCCCCCCGAAATGTTGACCGGTCCGATTTGTCCCGTTACCGCTACTGTTGCTGGAATTACGCTTGCCGCCGCGGCTGGTTTGGCGTATAAACGCCGCATTGATTCCATTATCGAAGCGTCAAAAGAAGTTTCTGGCGACGAGCTTCGCAAGACGGCTTACAGCTCTATCAAACAGGGCGCATTGAAATTCCTCGGCGTTACCGCGATTGTCTTTGCCCTTCAGGCGCTCAACTTCCCGATCTGGCAAGGCATTTCCGGGCACTTCATCGGCGGCGTTTTGGCGGCGGCGATTCTGGGAATTCCCGGCGGCATCATCAGCATGGCAACCGTGCTTACCATTCAGGCGGTCTTCTTTGGAGACGGCGGCATTGACGCCCTCGGCGCCAACATCATCAACATGGGCATCGTCGGCGCTGGCGTCGGCGGGCTGATTCGTCTGGGACTTAACGAGCTCGGATCCAACAACCTCGTTTCGACCGGCATTGCCGCGTTCTGCGGACTGGTTCTGGCGGTTCTCACTCTGGACGCTGAACTGGCGATTTGCGGAAAAGGAACTATGGACGTCTTCAAGGCGCTTATGTTCGCTCATCTGCCCTTGGCTGTCATTGAAGCGTTCATCGCCGCTGGTCTGTACGCCATTCTGACCGGCTCCCTTCGTCAGCCGTCTCTTCGATTTTCCGTTGCAGCTGCAGTCGTCGTTCTGGTAATCGCTGTTATTCTGCTCCAGTACCCTGGAGCCAGCGACCTTCCCGACGGCTTGGAATGGACGATTGAAAAGTGCAATCTGATGTCCAGCTTATAAACT
>JAZRTH010000659.1:0-5328 GCA_045651945.1 Thermoguttaceae bacterium | reverse complement strand
GTGGCAGCGTTGTAGCCGTTGTTCCCTTCGGTTTCCGAAACCTTCTCGCAGACGATTCCGCCGTCCTGTCCGGCATTGTCGGCAATTTGAGTCAGCGGGGACTTGCAGGCGCGAAGAATGATGTTGTACCCGATCTTTTCGTCTTCTGACATCTTCTTGTCAGGCGCGCAGGCTTTCGCCGCTCGAACCAGAGCAACGCCGCCGCCGGGCAGGATTCCTTCTTCAACAGCTGCGCGGGTCGCGTTGAGGGCGTCTTCGACGCGCATCTTCTTCTGTTTCATTTCGGACTCGGTTGTCGCGCCAACGTTGACTTTGGCAACGCCGCCGACCAGTTTCGCCAGTCGTTCTTCGAGCTTTTCCTTGTCGTAGTCGGAAGTCGCCTTTTCGATTTCGCGGCGAAGCTGTTCGACTCTCGCCTTGATGTCGGCGGACTTGCCAGCGCCGTCAATGATGGTCGTGTTGTCTTTATCGACGGTAATCTTCTTGGCGCGGCCGAGGTCAGCCAGAGTAACGTTTTCGAGCGTCTTGCCGAGGCTTTCAAAAATAGCCGTTCCGCCGGTCAGGATAGCAATGTCTTCCAGCATGGCCTTGCGGCGATCGCCGTAGCCGGGCGCTTTGACAGCGCAGACCTTGAACGTGCCGCGCAGACGGTTGATAACCAGCGTCGCCAGAGCTTCCCCGTCGATGTCTTCAGCAATGATCATCAACGGTTTGCCGGACTGAACGACCGCTTCCAGAACCGGGAGCATGTCTTTGATGTTGCTGATCTTCTTTTCGTAAATCAGAACGTAGGCGTCTTCCAGTTCGCAGACCATCTTCTGAGGATCGGAAACGAAGTACGGAGACAGGTATCCGCGATCGAACTGCATGCCTTCGACCCATTCGACGTCCATTTTGAGGGACTTGCCTTCATCGACGGTAATAACGCCGTCTTTGCCGACCTTTTCCATGGCGTCTGCCAGCAGGTCGCCGATTTCCTTGTCGTTATTGGCGGCAATGGATCCAACCTGCGACATTTCTTTTTTCGTCTTGATGGCGATAGACATGTCGGACAGCTTGGCGACAACGTCGTCAACAGCTTTGTCTAACCCGCGTTTGAGGTGAAGCGGATTGACGCCGGAAACGACGGCTTTAAGTCCTTCGTTGAAAATCGCTTCCGCCAGAATCGTAGCGGTGGTCGTGCCGTCGCCGGCAACGTCGTTGGTTTTAGAAGCGACTTCGCGAACCATCTTGGCGCCCATGTTTTCGTAGACGTCTTCCAGATCAATTTCCTTGGCGACGGTAACGCCGTCTTTGGTTACCAGCGGAGCGCCGAAGCTCTTCTGAATAATAACGTTTCGACCGCGCGGTCCCAAAGTTACCTTGACCGCTTTAGCCAGCTTTTCAACGCCGCGGCGCATCGCATCGCGCGCTTCCTGATTGAACGCAATCATCTTTGCCATTGTATATGTTCTCCTGTTGTGTTGTTGTTAAAATTGGGGAAGTTAGAGAGCGTTGAGCGTCCTCGCGTCTCCCGCTGAAAACGCCCATTGCAGACAACGTATTATTCGATTACCGCCAGAACGTCTGACTCGAACATGATCAGCAGGTCGCGATCGTAGCCCTTGACGTCGATGCCGGCGTACGAGGTGAACAGAACGCGGTCGCCCGGTTTAACCTGGAACGTGGAACGAGAGCCGTCCTTGAGCAGTTTGCCGTTTCCAACCGCCAGAACGACGCCGCGAGACGGTTTTTCTTTAGCGGAATCCGGCAGAACGATGCCGCCGGCGGTTACCGTGTTGCTGTCTTCGCGTTCGACAAGAATATGTTCTCCGAGAGGCTGAAGGTCGATGGATTTTACCGCTGCTTTTTTAGCCATGTCTAAAACTCCTTTACAGACTTGCGTTAAATGGGTTATGTAATATATTGGTTTACTGTTGGAATTGGCGTTATTTATTGTATGGGAGAAATCAACATTTCTCCCCCAGCGCCAATCTGGCGCCAAAAATAACGTCAAATTCATAATGTGCAAATTCTATGCCAATCGGGATTCGACATTAAAAAAGACCCAATCCCAACGTATATTAAAGCAAACCCAATATTAACAGCAATCTTAGACTTTTCCCCTCCTGCCAATTTGGCAGAAAAGAACCCCATTTAACGTCGGATTCGCCGATAGATGAAAGGCGGTAATGGAGCAAGCGAAGCGAGCGGAATTACGCATTCGCCGTTAGGCGAACAAAAACGGGTTGTGTAAGCACCAGTAAAATCTCACGCGGAGCCGCGGAGACGCGGAGGACGTTCGCAAAGAAATGAAAGGCGGTAACGGAAAAGAAAAACAATCTTCCGCTAGAACCGCGTAGCGGTTCAATATTCCTAGCCGTGGGTTTTAACCCACGGAGCGTAGCGAACGAAGTTACGCTTTGTTCGAAGTGTGCAAACCCAAACGACGAAGCCAAAAACCTCCCTTGGATGTAGCCCGTCCTCGGGCTACTTGCCGGAACAAGAAATAACCTCTTTCGCAGGAATGTCCGCCCGAACCCCCGGCACGCGGCAGTCCCCTGCCGCAGAAAATAATTAAGCCGCAAAGAACGCAAAGATCGCAAAGAAATGAAAGGCGGTAACGGAGAGAGCGCAGCGAACGAAGTTACGCTTAGGCGAGCCACGGGTGTTAACCCGTGGGCATGAGCGTAGCGAACGTTGCATCCCCAACCGACGAAGCGGAAAACCTTCACGGATGGCGCCTGTCTCGGGCGCCTTTGTCGGTACAAGAAATAATCTATTTCGTAGGAAAACCAGCCCGAATAACCGGACGAGGCTGTCTCAAGTAAAGCGGGCGAAGACGCCCGCGAACCAGCAGGTAGGAGGGGCTTTCCACGTTCAAAGATTTTTGGATGCTTCCGCATTTCCTTGACGGCAAAGCCGTCAAGTTGGCGCCCGAGACAGGCGCCATCCAGAGGGCGTTTTCGACTTACGCAATACGGTATTTTACCCTTCGAACAGCAGTAAACCAATCGGCGAAAATCCGTCTAATCCGTAAAATCCGTGTGCGAGTTGCCCCGCTCACAACCAACGGGGAGCGCGGAGCGCCCCTACTGCCTACTGCCTCCGTGGGTTAAAACCCACGGCTACTAATATTGAACCGCTACGCGGTTCTAGCGGAAGCGCTTCGCGCTGCGGTCTACCTCCTATACGGCATTACCAGCGTCTGCTGTTCGATCTTCTTCAGGTACGCTTCCATGGCTTGAGCGTCCATTTTCGCGCCGCCCCAACTGGGTTTCAAGAACGTGTCAACGTACGGAACAAAGGTCGCTTCGGACCCGGTCAAGTTGGCGACGGCGTAGCCCAGGTCGCCCCACGGTCCGGTCGCGGCGAACCCCAGGCTGGGAAGCCCCTTAACGTTTTCGACCATCCATTTGTGAGCGTGTCCATGAAGGTATCCGGGACAGCAGGGGCATTCCAGAAGAATATCCGTCAAGTTGGTTTCGTTGAGCAGATGATGGCAACCGACGAAAACCGGCTTCGTCGCGACTTTATACTCCTTGAGCTTGTCAATAAGCCAGTCTCTCTGATCCCGACGAATCTCTCCGCGAACCTGCCCTTCCATATAGGAATCCAGGAGAATAAAGTCTGCCCGGTGCGTGCGGACAATATGAACGTATCTGTTCTTGACCCGCGGCTTCCTCTCTTTTCGTTCCGGGAACGCCTCGTAGAAATTATTGAGCCGATCGTGGTTGCCCATCGTCGTTTCCCACGCAATACCCGCCTTTTCAATCGGGGCGAGAATCTTTTTGAACAGCGCGTACTCTTCCGGAACGCCGGCGTTGAACGCCATGTCGCCGTAACAGAGCAGGTTTGCCGGACGCGGGTTCATATTCAAAACCGCCTTGACGCACTTGAGAAGACGCTGCGGCTCTGGCTGCGTTTCCGGAACGCGAATGTGCGTATCGGAAAAGAACGCGACAATATCCTGATTCAGCGGAACGGAATTATCCGTCGATTCCAGCAAATCCGACAGGTCGTCCGCAAAACTTATTGACCATGGCGACGCAGCCGCGGCAAACATCGCCGCCGCTGTCATACGTAAAAAATCACGACGTTTCATGGGGTCATATCTCCTTTGGTAAATACAATGGTTTATTTAGTTAGGAATTAGGAGTGAGGAGTGAGGAGTTTTATAATCGCCTCACCTATTAGTATTCAGAATAGCGCTTATTCTGATAAAATGCAAGTAGCAGGAGACCGAAAAAGTAAAAAATACCAGAAAAGACGGGGAGAAGAATAAGACAGAGTTGCGGAAGCGCCCTAAAAAACCTCACGCAAAGTTCGCGAAGTTTTAAAAATTTCTTTGCGTACTTTGCGTTCTTTGCGGCTTAAAAATTTTTAGTAAGGAAATCGCAAGCGACCAATGGGAGCGGTTCTTGGCAAACGCGCGGTAGCGCGGACTGGGAGCGGCGCCTCGCCGCCCGTCTAATCCGTAAAATCCGTGTCCGGGCTGACCCGCGCTTAACTACCGACTAATCACTCAGCTTAAATCTTACGCCCACAACGGACTGTTTGTCTTCGCCGGGCTGATATTTGATGTACGTTATCGCCAGAATCGTACCGTCTGGCAGGACGTGCAAGCCGGGATATCCGCAATCCCAGCCGGCGTACGATTGGATCAGTTTGATTCGGAACTGACCCGGTTTGCCGGATTTAATATCGTCGTACGTCCCGACCCAGGCGACAAACGACCCCAGCGTCGGACTGTCCGGCGCGGTGTCGCGAAAGACGACAATCAGCCTGCCGTCCGGCAAGTAGGCGGCAACGTGCCGATGCCCCGTCAGACCCCAGCAGGTCGGTTCCGGTTCAGACCACGTCCGCCCGCCGTCCTGGCTGAACATCTGCAACGCGCGTTTTTTCTCTCCGCCAGCCCCTTTATTTTCCCGCATTAAACAGCAAAGCTCTTTGCCGTCAGGCGACCAGAACGCGCACGGCTCGCAGGCGTCTTTCCCGTCAACGGACGCGACAACTCGCGGCGTCGACCACGTAAACCCGGCGTCGGACGTCTCCGACTGTAGCACTTCCAAATGACGGTTTTTGCAGCTTTCCCCGTTGAGAACTTCTCCGGTGTCGAGGTTGACGCAATGATGGTACAAGCCGATGTACCGTCCGTCCTGAACTCCGGGATTTTTCGGGACGACGCTGCTAAACGCCATCACGTTGGAAAACCCCAGCGACGGCATGACCCGCCACGTTTTGCCCTCGTCGTCGCTGACAACCCGGGCGATTTTCGGCTGCGCGGAAAAAACCCAGACAAACGCTTTCCCGTCAGCGTTGACGAGCCGATAGACGCTCGGGCAGTTG
>JAZRTH010000658.1:0-8067 GCA_045651945.1 Thermoguttaceae bacterium | reverse complement strand
TCCCGCGATTACTTCGCCGCGCAGGCGTCTTTGCTCTTTTGGGCGATAAAGCGAATCATCTCCATCATCAAGCCGTGGAGTTCCGGCGTCTGTTCCGGGTGGGGGCTGAGAATCAACATCGTGCCCTTGCCGTAGGTTGTCAAGAGCATGGCGGGCGAGTTAATCTGAATTCCTTCCGGCGTTCCGTTCTTCGCCGTTTCCGTTCTGTACCACGCTAACACTTCCACCTTGGGGCGGTCAGGGAAGACGTTTATGTTCATCACCGGGCCGTTGCCGTACTTGATTTCCTGAAGTCCCTTGTACTTGTCGCCAAACGTCTTTAGACCGAGTTCGGAAAACTCGATTTTTAACATCGTAACGCCGCGCTGCCAGCGGGGATCTTTGGTTTGAGCGTTGAGAAAGCCCTGCTGAATCGGGAAATACGCGCCGGCGCAAATGCCGATAAAGCCTTTTCCAGACGCAACAAACTGCTTGACTTTTTCAACGCCTTCCGGCCCCATGGATTTTCCCTGACCTTTTCCGCTTCCACCCGGCAGGATAAGCAGATCGAACTTGTCCAATGCGCCGTCGCGAATCTGCTGTCCGTTGAGAACTTCCATTTCGATAGTCGGGTCGTTCTCCACCAACGGCGGAAAACGCTTCCAGCCGCCAGCGCCGTCGTCTCCGTAAACAGCCAGACGAATTTTCGGCTGCTGCGGAGCCGGTTCGTCGTCGGCAAACGTTGTAACACAAAAGCAGGATAATAACGCTAACAAACAAAGAGTTCTTTTAATCATGGTTGTACAGGGAAAGGGAATAGGGAGTGGGGAGTAGACAGTAGGATTCAAAAAACTACTGCCTACTGCCTCTTGCCTATTGCCTAAATTACTTCGTTAAAATATCTTCATTAATTGCAATTGGCAGATAACCGCTGTCCAAAAGGGCGCTGTACGGCATCGGATGTTCAATCCGCCAGGTTTGATTGTTTCTTATCGTTCCCGTCTGCTCGGAAATATAGACGACTTTCGCCGCTTTATCGACTCGGCAAACCATCATGATGTGCCCACTGGGGCGTTTAATCAGAGCGTCGCCGGGCAGAAGCTGGTCGTAACAGCGTTCCATAAACGGGCGACCGTTTTCCGCAATGACTTCTTTGCTCTTATGGAAATCCGTTATGTGATAATTTCCGACGCGCCTGAAAATCGGGACGGTCTTTCCTGTTTGCGGATTGATTATATGCAAGTAGCCAGGTCCCATGTTTCCGGTATACATAACCGGCAAATAGGGAATGACGTGTTTCCAGGAATACGAACAGGAACTGGAGCAGTCCGTTCCGCGGTATTGTTTTGCGCCAAACGGCCCGGAGTAAACGGACTGACCGTTTTCGTCTGTGCGGAGCATTGTTTTAAACTGTTCCAGGCTGGTATATCGCCCGGCTTGAGTGTACGGAATTCCTTTGTATTTTTCGCCCGCATGAAATGAGACTTTTTTAGACGGCGTGTACCAAGGGATTTCTTTCTCGGGAATCCATTCAACCGTTCCCATCGCGTTCATGCGCTCAACCGCTGACGCGACAACCGGATTGGGCTGAGACGTTTCCGTTCTGAGGACGCACGGGGGTTCTTTTCCAAAACAGAGGTTGTCCGCAACGTGACGAATGAGCTTGACCACGACGTCTTTCATCGACGGGGTTTGTTCAATGCGCGGGCTGATGAGAACGACGGTTCCTTTGCCGTACGTCGTCAGGAGGATAGCCGGGGAGTCGACTTGAATCCCTTTCGGCGTTCCGTTTTGCGCCGTTTCTGTTCTGAACCGCGCCAGGACTTCAACATTCGGTCGAGTGACGAAAAAGTTGACGTCCATAACCGGACCGCTGCAATAAGAAACTTCCTGTTCTCCCTTGAATTTATCGCCGACGATATTCAAGCCCAGCTTGGAAAACTCAATCTTCAAATTTGTAACGCCTCGATCCCAGCGAGGGTCTTTGGTTCGAGCGTTAATAATATCCTGCTGAAGCGTGAAATACGCCCCGGCGCCAATGGCGACAAGACCTTTTCCGGATTCGATAAACCGTTTGACCTTTTTGACGCCTTCTTCTCCCAGAGATTTAGCTTGTCCAGTTCCGCTTCCGCCGGGAAGAATGAGCAGATCAAACTTGTCCAGAGCGCCGTCGCGAATCTGCTCTCCGTTGAGGACTTCCATTTTAATATCCGAGACGTCTTTCAGCAGCGGCGGGAACAGTTTGAACCCGTCCGCGCCGCTGTCTCCGTATACCGCGACGCGAATCGTCGGTTCCGCTGAAACTGTTGTCACGCAAAAACAGGATAATACCGCTAACAGACAAAGCGCTTTTTTAATCATGATTGCACCGTGATTGTTATTTTTCTGGAACGGTTAATAAAATGTCCTCGTTAATCGCAATCGGCAGATAGCCGTCCTCAATGAGTTTGTCGTACGTGAACGGGTATTGCACGCGCCAGGTTTGATGGTCGCTGAGGAACTGCGATCTGTCGTCCGGGTTGGTTCCGCCCTGTTCGGTGATATAGACGACCTTCGCTGCCTTGTCGACCCGGCAAACCATCACGACGTGCCCGTGAGGACGTTTGACCAGGGCGTCGCCCGGCAGGAGCTGGTCGTAACAGCGTTCCATGACCTCACGACCGTTTTCCGCAATGATGTTTTTGCTTTCGTGGAAGTCTGTAAAGCGATAATCGCCGACGCGCCGGAAAATAGACACGGTTTTACCGGTTTGCGGATGAATCAAATGCCAATCGCCCGGCTCCATGTGCCACGTTTTCATGATTGGCAAATACGGGATGGTATGCTTCCAGGAATACGAGCAGGAACTGGAGCAGTCTGTACCGCGGTATTTATCCGGCTCCGTCGGCCCGGTGTAAATCGGCTGACCGTCAACGTCTTTGAGCAGTTCCTTGAACATTTCCAGGTTCGTATATCGACCGTCTTGCGTATACGGAAGCCCTTTGTATCGTTCGCCCGCGCGGAACGGGAGCTTTTTGGACGTATTAAACCAGGAGACGTCTTTTTCCGGAATCCATTCTACCGATCCCATCGCGTCCATATACGGGACAGCCGGGGTAATAACCGGATTGGGCTGGGACGTTTCCGTTCTCAGAACGCAAGGCGGTTCTTCGTTAAAGCAGAGATTGTCGGCAACGTGATGGATGAGCTTGAGCAGGACTTCGTTCATTGCCGGGGTTCGTTCCGGGTGCGGGCTGATTGTTACAACCGTTCCCTTGCCGTAAGTCGTCAAAAGGATAGCAGGGGAATTGACCTGAATTCCCGCCGGCGTTCCGTTTTTCGCCGTTTCGGTTCTGTACCAAGCCAGGACTTCGACGTTGGGTTTGTTGGGAATCATATTGACGTCCATAACCGGACCGTTGCCGTAATGAACTTCCTGCAGTCCCTTGAATTTATCGCCGACGATTTTCAAGCCCAGTTCGGAGAACTCGATCATCAGCTCCGTCGACCCTCGCTGCCAGCGGGGGTCTTTGGTTTTCGCGTTGATGAACTCCTGCTGAATCGGGAAATACGCGCCGGCGCAGATCCCAATATATCCCTTGCCGGATTTGACAAACTCTTTAACCTGTTTGACGCCGTCTTCTCCCATGGAAGCCGCCTGCCCTTTTCCGCTTCCGCCCGGCAGAAAGACGATGTCAAAGTTTTTCAGAACGCCGTCGCGAATCTGCTGTCCGTTGACCAGCTCATATTCCAGAGTCGGGTCTTGCTCAATGACGGCGACGTCGTTTTTGTATCCGTCTGAAACCCCGCCGTCTTTATACAGAGCGATACGAATCTTGCCTTCTTCGGCGTTAGAATTGTTACAAATCCCGCAAATTATCGCGGCAAGAAACAAAAAACCAAGAAAAAAACGTTTCATGTTGTTACAAGTTAGAAAGAGTGTATAGAAAAAATACAATGGTCGGCAATAAACCGGGGCGATCGCCTCAATTTACTGCCAACCATTTACGATTTATTAATTAGTAGTCAGCCTTAGTTTTCCGATTCGCTTTTGGGCGTGGGAACGTAGGGTTCGATGAACGTCTGTTCGCTTTGCGCCTTCTGGGTAGCGAACTGCGCGAGATTGGCGGCTTGCTGAAGTTTCGCTTGCGAATAAGCCGGTCTTTTGGCGCCGTTGGCGCTTGTCCAGGTTTCTTTGGCGAGGTCGTCAGTCGTCAGGTCGTTGTTGAGCATCCAGGTTGCCATCTGAATGGTTTCGTGATCAACCTTTTTTTGACCTAACAGTTTGCCCAATTCGATAACGGCAGGACGATCAGTAACTTCTTCGATCGGTTTGATCTTGTATTCCGTAAACGGAGTTGGATCTTTCTTGCCGTGGTCAAGGCAGACAGCTTCGACGTCGCGGCGAACGACTTTTTCCGGGGCGATTCGGAACATACCGCCGCCACCGCCGCCTCCGCCTTGCATGTCTTCCATCATGCCTTGCAAACCGCCTTCATCACCGCCGCCACCGCCAAGCTGAGCCAGAACCGGTACGGCGCCTGCTACTTTAGGCATAACAACGTTGAGCGGCTGTTTCGTTTTGTTTTCAACGGAAACAACGGCGCTTTTGCGATTTTTAAACACAATTTTGGCGTCAATCTTGCCGTCTTTGATTCCCTGAAACAGTTCAACGGATTCGACGTTGGCTTTGTCGCCGTTGGGCGCAGCCGCGATGGCGTCGAATGACATCCCGCCGAGAATCAATGCGGAGAGAAGACCGAAAAACAAACGTCGAACGCAAGTCATTTTACTTTCTCCCAAACGATTTTCTAAAATGGAATTGTTGTTAATTGTATATTTTATTTGTCTAAAGCAAATCATATACTTACCCGCTTGCCAGAAACCGAAAAGACAATCTCGTTCCTGACAATTCAATTTTATTATAATATGAATTTCATATAAATGGAACCCTCCCCGGCAAAATTTTCACAAAAAGCGAATTTATTCGGACAATTTTTCCGAAAAAGGGAACCTTGACGGTTAGGAAACAGGGGTTAGGGAGTAGGGATTAGGGAGTAGTTATGAGTTTTTAGTGGTTAGTGGTTAGTGGTTAGTGGTTAGTGGTTAGCACGCAAGCGTTTGTCTAACTTACCACTTACAACTTACCACTCCCTAAACTATTCCCTATTTCCTCTTAGCTCCTCAATTTTATCGCGGAGCATGGCGGCGCGTTCGAATTCCAGATTGTCCGCCGCAGCAAGCATTTGCGTCTGGAGTTCCTGAATGTACGCTTCGGTCGCCTGTTTATTGGGCTGAATCCCGACGGCGGAATTCGACTTGACGTAGGCGTCGGCTTCCGCCTGAATTCCCTTGGAAATCGCGCGCTGAATGGTCTTGGGCGTGATATGATGTTCTTTATTATACTTTTCCTGCAAGGCGCGGCGGCGAGCGGTTTCGTCAATCGCGTTTTGCATGGCGGGCGTGATTTTATCGCCGTAAAGAATGACCTTCGCGTTGACGTTTCGGGCGGATCTGCCGATGGTCTGCATCAACGACGTTTCTGAGCGCAAAAAGCCCTCTTTGTCCGCGTCGAGAATGGCGACCAGCGACACCTCCGGCAAGTCCAAACCCTCGCGCAGCAGGTTGACGCCAACCAGAACGTCAAACGCGCCCTCGCGCAAGTCCTTTAATAAATCGACGCGCTCGAAGGCGTCCAGCTCGCTGTGAAGCCATTTGCAGCGGATTCCCTTTTTGACGAAGTACGCCGAGACGTCTTCCGCCAGCCGTTTGGTAAGCGTCGTAACCAGAACGCGCTCTTTCTTTTGGATGCGTTCCTCGACGCGCTGAAGCAAGTCGGGAACCTGATTTTTCGCCGGGCTGACTTCAATTTCCGGGTCAAGCAGCCCTGTCGGGCGAATCACCTGTTCGATAAATGGCGGACAATGCTCTTCCTCGTACGGGCCGGGCGTGGCGGAAATGAAAATCGCCTGATTGATTTTCGATTCCCATTCAGCAAACGTCAGCGGACGGTTGTCCAGCGCAGACGGAAGCCGGAACCCGTGTTCAATCAGCGTCTTTTTTCGGTTTCGGTCAGCGTTCTGCATGCCGCGAATTTGCGGAATCGTAACGTGCGACTCGTCGACAAAAAGCAGGAAATCGTCCGGAAAGAACGAATAAAGCGTATCTGGCGGCTCACCGGGCTGACGATTGCTCAGATGCCTGGAATAGTTCTCGATTCCGGGGCAGTATCCGACCTGCTTTATCATCTCGATGTCGTACCGGGTTCGGGCGGACAGGCGCTGCATTTCCAACAGCTTATCCTGGCTTCTGAGTTCTTCCAGACGTTGGTTGAGTTCCGTCCGAATGCGAACCAGCGATTCCTCGACTTTCTCTTCCGGAAGGACAAAATGCTTGGCGGGGAAGATAATCAGCGAGTCCATTTTCTGGATGACTTCGCCGGTTGTCGGGTTGATGGCGGACAGAGAATCGATTTCGTCGCCCCAAAATTCGATGCGAACGCCGTGTTCTTCAGATGTCGGGAAGACGTCAACGCAGTCGCCGCGAACGCGGAATTTCCCGGACGTGAAGTCGTAGTCGTCGCGTTCGTACTGGACGTCAACCAGCTTGGCAAGCAGCTCGTCGCGTTCCATGCGGTCGCCCTTGTTGACGTACAAAATCATCTTGACGTAGTCCGTCGGAGAGCCGAGTCCAAAGATGCTCGACACGCTGGCAACGACAATGACGTCGCGCCGGGAAACCAGAGAACTTGTCGCTGCCAGACGCAAGCGGTCAATTTGCTGGTTGACGGCGGCGTCTTTTTCGATGTAAATATCCCGCTGGGGAATGTACGCCTCGGGCTGATAGTAGTCGTAGTAAGAAACGAAATACGAAACGGCGTTGTGCGGGAAGAACTCCTTGAATTCCGCAAAGAGCTGAGCGGCAAGCGTTTTGTTGTGAGAAACGACCAGCGTCGGTCTGTTCATGGCGGCAATAACGTTCGCCATGGTAAACGTTTTTCCAGAGCCGGTAACGCCCATGAGGGTTTGCATCTTTTCTCCCCGACGCAAACCCTCAAGCAGTTTTTCAATCGCCTGCGGCTGATCGCCCGCAGGCTTAAACGGCGATACCAATTCAAAATCCATAGCTTAGACCGCTTTGCGGTAATCTTCGATTCTGAAGATATCAGGCATCGGAGCAAATCGGTGCAGAACCTGCTGGTTGCGTTTGATGGAATTGATAATCTTTTCCGCTACGACTACCGCGTCTGCGCCCGCCTGACCGGTAACTCTCGGGGCGCGGCCGCTGACAATCGAGCGAACAAAGTCGCGCATTTCCAGTTCCAGAGCGTCAACGGAAGCGAACGAACGCGTCATCTGCGGGAGCATTTCGTCCATGAGCTTTTCATGGAAGTAATTCAAATCGTCCTGATCCAAATGATTGACGTCGAAATCGCCGCAAAGAACCTGTTCGTCCGGATGGACGCAGGACATGACGCGATTGGCGAAATCGATTTCCGTAAAGCTGTCTTCTGACCAAACATCCATGCTACGGGTTGGAGTTCGGCTGACGCGCGAGGATTCCAGGTCGGCAACGCAGTCGTTTTCAAACACGAGACGCGCCTGAACGATGTCTTCGTGCCCGCTGACGAGCGTTCTTCCGATGGCGTCTACTTTTGCAACCGGGCTGTTGACGAGCGTCAAAACAAGGTCAATATCGTGAATAAGCAGGTCCAGCGTAACGCCGACGTCAATGGAACGGAAAGTGAATCCACTGGTTCGCTTGGAATGAATGTATCGCGGCTGATTGATGTGCTTTTGGGCTTCGGTGAATGCGGGATTGAACCGTTCGACATGCCCAACTTGCAGAATCGCGCCGGATTTTCTGGACGCGGCAAGCAGATCGTCGGTCTGATCGGAGGAAATCGCCAGCGGTTTTTCCATCAAGACGTGAATTCCGCGGGAAAGAAGCTCAACACCCAGATTACGGTGAAGAAGCGTTGGCGCGGCAACGACCGCGGCGTCTATGTTGTCCAGCAACCCGTCATACAAGTCGGCAAATCCGCGGCATTGGAGTTTTCTGCAAGCCGCAATGCGCTGCGATTCGGACGGATCAAGTCGGGGGCCAAGC
>JAZRTH010000657.1:0-1873 GCA_045651945.1 Thermoguttaceae bacterium | reverse complement strand
AGATGGTAATTGAAATACCTATGCAGTTGGCGGAAGCTGTTAGGAAGATAGCTAAGGATGTAAAACCGAATGAGTATATTTTCGAGGCAATTGTTGAAAAGATAAAGATTGACATCCTTCGATACCAAACAGCGTCTGGATTCGCCAATGATCATTTAGTAGCATACGAAAAAGAATGTCAAGCGAAGAAAAAGCAAGAATCGACGAACTAATCAGCAACGCCCAAGCCAACGCAAAAGACGGACTCGCAACGCTGAACCGGATTATGGACGCCAATTACGTTGTTGGTCTGGCTTATGTCGCCGGTTGCCTCCAAAATATATTATGCGCCGTCGGCAGAATGCAGAAGACTTTGGATGAATCGGAGAAATGAATGTTATACTGTTACAAATGCAACGTTGCGGAATGCGAACACGGACACTGCTATTATTGCGCTAAAGGTTCAGACAACCCGGATCCGTACATTATGACATCACTTCCGCCGGACGTAACCAGCTGCCCTCAAGGCATGGAAGAAAGCGACGGGATAACGCCAAAGTGGAAACGAGTACCGAACCCTCTCTACACGGAAACATTTTACGATAAGCGTTACACCTGGCTGACCGACGGACTGAATGATTGGTTAAACGAGCATTGGGAAGAAGTCCCGAAGTTTTTACAGGACGCCAGCTGTGGTTTCCTGATTGCGCCGCAGTCCTACAAACGTTTGAGAATCATGCGCCTAATGGATATGTTTGCAATGGCGGAGAATGGGCGGTATTATCCTGAAGACGTCCAAGCAGAAGTCCAGAAAGCGACAAAGGCGGAAATTATAAACGATATGCTTCCCGATTTCTTCATCGCCGGAATGATTTACATGGCAAAACAAGTGCTTGACGGCAAGTTTATTCCCGCCGGAGACGGCAGCGAAGAAGACAACGAAGAAGATTTTGACTGACGAATAATCACGGAAGATTCCTGACGCCATGGACGGCGTGTTTTTGTTACACTAAGGAGGACAATATGACAAAAAAGAATGACGAGACAAATGAGTTAGTTCCGAAGGACGCGCCGGGAAGAATCGGCAATGGCGCTCACTTTACAACAATCCCTCTTGACGCCATCGTGGACACGGACGAGACGCAAATCCGCGAAATGTACAACGAATATGCCGTGACAGAATTTGAGCGAATCTATCGCGAAGAATCGACGCCGGGGCATAACGCCGGCGAAGAAACGCTCCCGCCGATCAGCGTCGTGCCGTGCCCTGGGCGTAAAGGCAAATACTGGATTCTTGACGGGCATCACCGCTATCGTGCGGCATCCAGAACGAAGCGTAGCGAGATTCGGGCAATGATTGTAACATTGCGAAAAGAAGATAACTTGGTTGTCAAGTCTATTGAGGATTTGCAGTTCTTGCAAGCACGAGAGAACCGTAAAACCGTTGCGTGCAGAACGCCGGAAACCAAGCGGGGACAAGTTCGCGCTGCCCTGGTTAAACGTCCCAATTGGACGACCCGCCAGATCGCTTATTATTGCAGCGTCAGCTTCGAGTTGGCGGACTCAGTCCGCCATCAAATGGAAAAAGAAGGGGCAATTGAAATCGCTAAAAAGCCCGCAGAAAAAGCCGCTGAAGCCGTCGCCAATCCGGATAACGACAAGAAGTCCAATCGGCAAATCGCCAAAGAGACTGGCGTCGGCGAAGCGACAGTCCGCCGACTGCGTCAAAAATCGAAATCGACAAATGACGCACCCCAAAAACCGAGGTGTGCGAATTGTGGCTGTAAGTGCGTTTCAGACAATCCGATTTGTGTTCTTGATAAGGACGGAGAGACAACGCTGCCATTCTGTGACAACGTCTGCGCGGAATACTACGCAGACAAAAATGGATTGA
>JAZRTH010000656.1:0-1540 GCA_045651945.1 Thermoguttaceae bacterium | reverse complement strand
CTGACAAGTTACGCTCTGGGCATCAGCCGCGTCTGCCCTCTGGAATACAATTTGCTCTTTGAACGATTCCTGGACGAAAACCGAACTGAGGCGCCTGATATTGACGTCGACTTTGAACAGGCGCGCCGGGCGGAGGTCATTCAGTACGTCAAAGACCGCTACGGGGAAGACCACGTTGCTCAAATTGGAACGTACGGCACGATGGCGGCGAAAAACGCGATCAAAGACGTTGGCAGAGCGCTGGGCATCTCGCTCAACGAAGTGTCGATGTGTACGTCTAAAATTCCAGACGCCCCGCATACGACCATCAAAAAGACGCTGGCTGAAAGCCCGGATTTCAAAGCGATATACGACAACGATCCCACGCTTCACGATTTAATCGACCTGGCGATGAGAACCGAGGGCTTGACGCGCCAGTGCGGCACGCACGCCTGCGCCGTCGTTATTGGCGGGGACGCTATCGACAAGTTCATTCCGTTGATGACCGTCAGCGGGAAAGAGGACTATGTAACTCAATGGGAAGGTTGTGACGTCGAAAAAGCCGGCTTGCTGAAAATGGACTTCCTCGGCTTGAGAAACCTCTCGATTCTGACCGACTCCGTTCGGCTTATCAAGCAGACGACCGGGAAAGAGCTAGACGTTTACAATCTGCCGCTGGACGATAAACCGTCATACGACCTGCTGTGCCGCGGGGAATCCAAGGGCGTATTTCAGCTGGAATCCGGCGGGATGCGCGACCTGCTTAAGCGCATGAAACCGGACAACATCCGCGACATCATCGCTATTTTGGCGCTGTACCGTCCCGGTCCGCTAGAGGGCGGCATGGTCGACACGTACATCGAAGTCAAGCACGGACGTCAGGCGGCGGAGTACCTTCACCCGGTCATGAAAGAAGTTCTGGAAGAAACCAACGGCGTTATGGTTTATCAGGAACAGGTCATGCAGATTCTTTACAAGCTGGGCGAAATCCCCTTGGGCAAAGCGTACAAGGTTATTAAAGCCATCAGCAAAAAGAAACAGGCGATTATCGACGCCAACCACGAGGCGTTTGTCGAGGGCGCTCAGAAGAACGGCATGACCAAAGAAAACGCCGAGTCGGTTTGGGGGCTGATTATCAAGTTCGCCGGATACGGGTTCAACAAATCCCATACGACGGCGTACGCCATGATTGCCTATATTACAGCGTATCTGAAATGTCACTATCCGGTAGAGTTCATGGCGGCTTTGCTGACGGGCGACCTTCTCAACCGTCAGTTCAATAAGAAAGACCCGACCGTCGAGCATATTGAAGACTGCAAGCGCATGGGCGTTGAAGTCGTTCCGCCGTGCGTCAATACGATGGGGCCGACGTACCGCATTGAAGACGGCAAAATTCATTTCTGCGCCTGTGCGATTAAAAACTGCAACGAAGAAGCCGGGGCGGAAATTCGCCGCGAAGTAGAAGAAAACGGTCCGTTTGTTGACCTGTACGATTTCTGCGAACGCATCGACCAGAAGAAGGTTTCCAAGGCGGCGGTGGAATCGTTGATTAAAGCCGGCG
>JAZRTH010000655.1:0-2826 GCA_045651945.1 Thermoguttaceae bacterium | reverse complement strand
ACAAATGGATCAGTCCGCGTTTCTTAACGGCGGGGCGGCTGATTTGATGAGCCGATTTACCAACGACGTCAACGCTGTAATGTCGGGTTTGACCATTCTGTTTGGAAAGCTGGTTCGAGAACCCGCCAAGCTGTTTTTCTGCTTGCTCGGCGCGGCGTTTGTATCGTGGCGATTGCTGCTGGCGTGTTTTATTATTTTGCCAGCAGCTGGATTAGCAATTTCCTGGCTGGCGAAAGCTCTTAAGAGAAGCAATCGAAAAGCGATGGAAGAAATGGCGCAAATTTATCGCTCGCTGGACGAAACGTTTTCCGGAATGGAAGTTATTCAGGCGTTTACGATGGAAAGATTTGAGCGACATCAATTCTTCCAGAATTGCAAGAATTATCTCCATAAAGCCATGAAAATCGCTATGTACGACAGTTTCAATCAGCCCTTGACGGAGTTGATCAGTCTGGTAATTGTTTCAATAGCGATTATTTTGGGCGCTCATTTAACTCTTACCGGCGCAACGCATCTGTTTGGAATCCGAATGGCGTATACGCCCCTGGAGCCGACGCAGCTGCTGTTGTTTTTCGCCTTTTTGGTTGGAGCCGCTGACCCTGCGCGAAAAATGGCGGATATATTTACGTCTTTACAGAATGCCTGCGCTGCAGCCGACCGCATTTATGAAAAAATCGATCAGCCGATTAAAATTCAACAGGTTGACCATCCGCAGGAGATTGCCTCGCTTAACAGCTCCATTGAATTCCGGAATTTAAATTTCTCCTACGTTCCTGGTTCTCCTATTTTAAAAGACGTCAATCTGACTATAAATCGCGGGGAAACGGTCGCGTTTGTTGGGCTGAACGGCTGTGGGAAAAGTACGCTTTTGAAGATGATTCCTCGATTCCTTGATCCGGATTCAGGAGAAGTTCTCATAGATGGCGTCAATCTGAAGCAGCTCCGATTGAGAAGTTGGAGAAAATTATTGGCTTTGGTTCCTCAAAATCCCCTTCTTTTTGACGACACCGTCAGAAATAATATTGCTCATGGGGCGCCGGGCGCAACGGACGCGCAAATTCGTCAGGCGGCTCAAGCTGCTATGGCGGACGAATTTATTGAACGAGATTTGCCTAACGGTTATGAAACGGTGGTAGGTCCGCGCGGGTCTTCGTTATCCGGAGGACAGCGTCAGCGCATTGCTTTGGCAAGGGCGATTGTTCGTCAGCCGCAAGTTTTTCTTCTTGATGAAGCAACTCGAGAGATAGATCTGAAAAGTGAAATCGTAATTCGTCAAAGTCTGATGAACTTTGCTCAGGGGCGAACTACGGTTTTTGTAACCCATGACATGGCTTTGCTTTCCATCGCTAATAAAATTGTGATGATGGAGGAGGGACGAATAATTGACGTCGGAACGCATGTACAGCTTATGGAACGTTGTCCCCAGTATCGCGCGTTAAATGAAATTCAGTTCTCTCGACGTTCATAAAGAGCTAAATTATCAGAATTGTCTGTTATATATAGACTCAAAAGTCATTTTTTTCCGTCATTGCTCTAAAATTTTAAATTATTTTTCGAAAAATTTAGAAAATTTTAATTGACTTTGTAAAATGTAAGATTATAATTATTATTAGGATAAGAACGATTGGCGATGAGATATTCCTTAGGATTTTAAATTTTTTTTGGAATTTAGCGCTTGAGTTTCAAAATCCAATGTATAATATTATATTAGATATAGGATGAAGGTTATAGAAAAGCCATCATCATAGTGTTTCGGGACACCCCGTTTCATTATTGCCATTTTTAGTAATAGGCGTTAAAATGAAAAAACTTATTGCAGTATTACTGTTGTTGATAATCGGAGAATCAGCTAATGCTGAGTATGTAACGATTTTGCCTGTCAATAGCCAAATGATTGCCAGCGCGTCTTCGGAAATAGTTACCTTATCCGAACTGTACGGGAAGACGACAACCATACGTTACATGACAGAGGATAAATCTCCAGCAGGCGTTGCGCTGAATAACACCAACATTTATCCGACAGATTCGTTGACATTGACGGAAGACGTGATTTTGGATAACCAGTTGTTTGGTTTTTACGTTGGCGCCGCCCGTCAGATTCCAGAATCGCAAACGTCAGATTCCGAATCACAAGTTGCCAATCTTTTAAGGACTATTTCCTTTACAGATTCAGAGGCAGATTATCAAGCCATTCTCGACAGAGCAAGGGCTGAAGCCGGATCCAACATTGCGTTGGCAAAAATTATTGAAGATCAAATTAACAGAGCTTCCGATTCAGAGCTGTTGTCATTGGATACTGATTTGGAAAACGAGAATTCGCTTTTGGCGGACGATAAAACGTCTTCGCTGATCGATACAATTCTTTCAGGTTCATCGTCAAATGACTATGACTTACCGCTTACTGGCGACAATATCCTTATTTCCGGTCTTGGCGGCGCGATCCTTGGCGGCGGCTCTGGAGTTGGCGGTTTTGGTTTCGCTGACGGCGGCGCTTCCGTTCCGGAGCCGTCAACATGGGCGTTGCTCGTTTTGAGCGTTATGGGATTGGTCGTTTATCGTAAACGCATTGCTCGATAAGTATCCCGTTCACATATTTTATAAATCAACATAAACATCCCGATTTTTTAGTCGGGATGTTTTTTTGTTTTCGAATGAACGCGATAAATGTTATTTTAGAAAAAATATGAAAATAGGAAGAGACTCTCGGCAAATTGAACTGGCGTTAGAAAAGAATATATGCTATAAAGACGTTATGAAAAAGCAAATAATAATTGAATTATCGTTAATGGCAATGACGTCGCTCTTTACGGGCTGTTCAAATCAAAA
>JAZRTH010000654.1:0-3236 GCA_045651945.1 Thermoguttaceae bacterium | reverse complement strand
ACGTATCCGTAATAAGTCGCAAAAGTAACAAAATCCTGAACGTCTACCGCGCCGGAATCGTCCAGATCGTAGGGAACCGCCCAGACAGGCGTGTTGATTACGTTGGCTTCAGACGCGGTCTTGTCTTGATCGGTAAAGACGGTAATCGTCAAATCGCGGGATTCGTCCGCCACAGTAACGCCAGCCTGTCCAGGGAAGTCAGCAGGGTTGGCGGGAACCATTTTGATATTGGCAACCAGACCGTCGTAAACAGTCGTGGAATCCAAAATCGCGGCGATAAAGGTAACTTCTCGCGTTGTTCCCAATTCGTCCAGCGGGACGTCGTGATAGGAATAAGAGAGATCGGCGAATTCAGAATTCTTCCAGTCTGGCTTGACGAGCGTTGCGTCGTACTGGAAGACGATAGAAATCCCGCCCTGGTCAACGACGTTGTCCTGATTGGCGTACAGCTGTAGATTCAGGAATTCCCATTCGTTAACGCTTGTTGGAATTACCGAGTCATTGCGACCGTTCCAGGTTGTCAAAACGGCGGTCATCAAGGGCATATCGCCGGTGTTGGTCAGAACGATGGCGGCGTCTGAGGATTCGAAATCGGGATTTTCTGATATTGCCATAACGGCGACTTCGTACAGACTGGCGTCTTCTCCTTCGGCAAGATTAAACTGGCAGGTCAAGGCGGCAACGTTTTCTTCGCCGACATTCCACTGTTCCGTTCCCAGCTCTCGATAATAGACGCTGTACGCGGCAGCGTTGTCAACGGCGTCCCACGACGCGGAAATCTGAGAACCGTCAAAGTCTGCCCAAAGGTTGACTGGGGCATCGAGTTTGCCAATCGTTTGAACTTCAATAATTTCAGACGGCAGCGACAGCGATGCGTCGTATCCCTGCAAATAGGCGGAAATGCGAACTTCGTAAACGCTTGACGGATCAAGATTGTTCATGGAGCAGGACGTAGGGGATTCCTCGTCGCTCCAAAGCCCGCCGATCCATTCGTCCGCGCCTTTTTTGCGGAATTCAATATAGTAACTGTCCGCGTTGTTAACAGCTGACCAGCTTACATTGAATTCAGTAGCCGAAACTCCCACAGCGGTTAGATCCTCTGGCGTGTCCAGAATGGTGTGAAGTTCAAAAACCGGAGTAGCTTCGCTATATACGCTTGCCCAAGCCCAGCCAGAATCGCTCCAGTAATGACAATACCATGCGTTTACAGCCACAATATCAAAGGCTCCGTAGCCAAAGTAGAGCGGCGTATATTCTTGTGTTGTCGAATTGTATTGCTGGCTGACGACGTCTACGGTTGTTGCGCCTTCTTCAGCGATTCCTGTTCCAAGATAATACTGCCCGGCATACACCTCGGTTTCAAATTGAGAATTTCCTCCTTCGACGGTAAACGTGATTCCGGAATTAACGGAGGTATAGCCGTCCCCAATGACGCCGGTGTCGTCTGACAGGGCAAGAGAAACGCTTGTCGGCGCGGGAACCGATTCTGGTCCGATGACGATTGGAACGTTGAGGGCAACGAGAAGATCGTTACCGCTGGAATCTTTAGTGTAGAAAAGATCGCTGTTGCTGACTGTATGGGATGAATTATATTTAACAGGCAATACAGACAAGTAATAGTCTCCCATCGGGAAGTCGGCGCAATTGACGGTTACTTCGCCAGTCTCATAATTGGCAGAAGCGCCGTTGGGAATAAACTCAAACGATCCCTGTCCGGTTGCGTCGTATTTGATATAGTACAACTCCGCAATATAGCCAAGTCTTTCTCCTGTTGCGTATCCCGCTGCGAAAGTTTGAGTATAGTTGTTTCCCTGTACAACGAATGCGTAATCATTTTCAATCGGATAGAAAACGGGAACCTGATTTTCCGCTATGATATTGATGGTAATAACTTGAGACGTACCAGCCTTGCCGTTTTCGTCGTAGGGCGTAACGCGAATTGTACCGGTTCCTGTCGTCGCGGAGGGGGAAAGGACGCCAGCGCGAACGGTCAGCGTGGAATTGGTATAGTTGACAACCTGCTGAGCGTTTGTGATGATAACGTCCGGGTCAGGCGTGGAATTGGCGTTTGTTCCCTGTCTGTTGACTTCCGCCTGAACTTCCTGGCCGTCAATAAGAAAACCGAATACCGAATGTTTGAAGTTGAGCCAGTCGCAGCGTTCAGACGTTACGAAGAACTGGCTGGAGCCGGTGTCTTTGTAACCGGTGTTTGCCATCGCCAAAACGCCAACGGAGTTCATCTGCAAGTCGTTGTTGAACTCGTCTGCAACATTGCTTGCCAGGCTGCCGCGGTAGTTGCCGTAGGCATCGTACCCGCCCGCCTGGGACATAAACCCTTCAATAACGCGATGGAAAATGGAGTTCTGATAGAATTTCTCCTGGTAGCCGTCTGTAAACGTGATATCCGTATCGGCCAACGTGAGAATGTGTTCGACCGTGTTGGGCGCTTTATCGGCAAACAGCTCGAAAAGCATAGTCGAATCTTCGCCGTTGAGAATATCGTTCCCTTCCTGATAAACCGTCAGCTCCCAGTACGGGTTGCGCGTGTTGAAATACGCCTGCTTTTGCGACGACGACATACCAGCTTTCCAGGCGGTGCCGACAGACAGGTCGCAAGTCAGATTCCCGGAAATAACTTCCACCTTGTAATAAACCGCATCGCCGTCAGCATCGGTTGACGTCAGCGGGATGTACCACGGCGAGTTGGTCGTAATGTCGTAAGTAGTAGAATCCAGCGTCATAACTGGCGCGACGTTGAGCATGGCGCGTTCTTCCAAAAGCTCCATACGAAGCGGCTGCGGTTTATAACCGGATTTTTTGGAGGAAGAGCTGAACGACTTAAACAATCGGGACAACCAGTTTTTTTTCTCGCTTTTCATAGTGAATAGGGTAAAATGGATTCTTTTTATGGAACTGCAAACGGGGCGAAGCAGTCAATATATAATAATATCCTCTATAGAGATTTTGATGTATTATACTACAAAAAGTTCCTTTAGACAATTGCATAGCTTCAGATATTTAGTAGTTTTTAGAAATAATTTCAATCGACTTGAGAAGATTTTCCGGTTTCGTAAAATAGAAGCGCATTTTATATAGAAAAATTATAGAAGTAGACTAAATAACTTCTGGCGTTTGTAAAAAAACGTGTATAATGTTATATCATGGCAAAAGAGATGTTGTTTTCTGTCGTCTGTCCAACTTGTGAGGCGAAAATAGGAGTTCACGATAAAAGATTG
>JAZRTH010000653.1:0-3570 GCA_045651945.1 Thermoguttaceae bacterium | reverse complement strand
AGCAACGGTTGCCGCGGCAGCAAGCCCGGCGCTGACGCCGAGAAATTGTCGTCGAGTAAAGTTTTTCATGGTTATGTATTAAGGAGAAAAAGGGGATTAAAGGCAGTAGGCAGTAGGGAGTAGGCAATAGGCAGCAAAGTGCCGCACAAACTCTTCTCGCAACTCGCAACTCGCAACTAACTGAAGAAACATTATCTATATTATAATTAAAGATAATATTATTTGCAATAGGGCTTTAATGGGTTTTCAAAGTCAAAATATGTGTTATAATAAATAAATAATGGAACTAACCCCAGAACTGTACAACAGCCGATTTATGAAAGCCGTTCGCGGCGAAGCCGTTGACCGTCCTCCGGTATGGATGATGCGTCAGGCGGGAAGATATATGGCGGAATATCAAGCCGTTCGGGAGAAAGTTTCGTTTCTGGAATTGTGTCATAACCCATCGCTGTGCGCGGACGTCATGGTTACCGCCGTCAATAAACTGGGCGTAGACGCAGCTATTATCTTTTCGGACTTGCTGCCGATTCTCGTTCCGCTGGGTTTTTCCCTGGAATTCGGGCCCGGTCATGGTCCGATTATTCATAACCCGATTACCAGTCCGGAAGATATGAAGCGGGTTGTTGAGCTGGAACGTCTGGACGAGCTGGATTTCGTTATGGAAACCGTAGTTCAAACCCGGCGACAACTGCCTGCGGACATCCCCTTAATCGGCTTTGCTGGAGCGCCGTTTACGCTTGCCAGCTACGTCCTGGAAGGCGGCGCAAGTCGTTCGTTTACAAAGACTAAGCGATTCATATACCTGTATCCGGAGGCGTTTAGCGATCTGATGGGGACGCTTTCCCGAGCTGTCGCCCTTTATCTTAAAGGACAAATCGCCGCCGGAGCGCAAGTCGTTCAGCTTTTTGACTCCTGGATAGGCTGCCTATCTCCTTTAGAATATAAAACTTTCGTATTTTCTCACGTCAAAGTCCTTCTTAACGAAGTTGAGCAAAACGCCCCAGTTATCCATTTTGGAACTGGGAACCCGGCTTTGATTCCGCTCATGACTCAAGCGGGGGGTACAGTTATTGGAGTTGACTGGCGGCTGGACTTGTCCGACGCCTGGGATTTAATCGACGCCAACGACGGCGGTCGTCGCCGATCCGTTCAAGGCAACCTTGACCCCGCCGTCCTTCTAACCACTCCAGACGAAATCGCCGCCCAGACTGTCGCCATGCTCGACAGCGTTCGTTCTCGCCGCGGTTTAATCGTCAATTTAGGGCATGGAATTATCAAAGAAACGCCTGTAGAAAATGCAATAAGTTTCGTCAATACAGTCCGAAACTATCGATAATTCTGTTTTTTTTCTTTTTTTTGTTGAATTCTGTTGTATTATCCAGCCGATAAGAAAAATTGGAATACAGGGAAAGAGTCCGTGTATTCCCCCATGATTATCTTCAGCTTTTGGCAAATAGAGGAAAATTTGTCGTCCCGAAAAGCTGGTCACACACAAGAAATCATGGTTTTAATGGGTATGTTTTAATTTTTTACAGTCACATAAGGGACCGAGACATGGACGTAAAACAATTTTTCAGGAAGAGGTTAGTCGCATACGTGGCGGCATTATTATCCGTAGGACTCTGCGGACTGCCACAAGCTCGCGCAGACCAGAATTATCAGCCTGATGTCAGCGTTGGCGGTACAATTACCGGTACAAAAGACATCGCCGATTACGGCGTAGCTGAAGATAATGGTTACATCGCAACTTTCAAAAATCCTGATGGCAACATGGACGCCAACATTCAGGATTGGAAAGTAACCAACACTGCGACGCAGAACACGTACGGTGAAGCTACGTACGACGGAACATTCTATTATGACAACCAAGGGGAAGATGGAATCATTTGGAGAAATGCCAAACTGGTATTGGCAGCTCCAACGGATTCGACATCATCCGCCCCTCGCAATGTCAAAATGACAGTTAAGGGGACAAACGAGTTTGGTTCTGGCCTTAACGTTGGCGACTGGGGCAATACGATGGGACCGCAATACAATATGCTTCCCATCAAAGCCAAAGAAGTTGACGTTCTGTTTGGCAGCATGAACGACGGTAATTCCGAAGATCAATACGATGGAAATACCGGAGCTTATGCCGAAGTTACCTTCGCAACTGGCAGCAACTCCCATTTCTGGGGCGGCGTCCAGTTCGGCGGTCAAGACGGAGCCAATCTTGTAGGCAAATCTGGAAACACGAAGGTTGTCTTTGAAGAAGGCAGCACAACCACCTTCGAAAACCAAAACACCTACTTTGGCGGCGGCGGTTGGAATGCTAACGGCGTAAACAACGGCGGCGACGCTGACGTTACCTTCAAAGGAACGACTACGTTCAATCAGCGTGCTGTCTTCGGCGGCGGCGCCAGCGTCCCGTCCGGAGAAGGTCGGGTTAAGGTCGGCAACAGCGACGTTGTCTTCGAAACCGGAACGAACTACTTCACTGGAAAGAACGCGACTTACGTCGATTCTCAGGGACTTGCCAACCAGAAGAACTACTACGGCGTTTACTTCTCCTCAATCGGAGGCTTGGACGGTCTGTCTGAAGGCGGAACGGCGAACGTTACCTTCAACGGCGGTACGAACACCTTTGATACGGAAGTCCACTCCGTTGGAAACTACGATTTCACTCCTTACGGCGATATCATTCGCAGTAAAGACGACTTCGACGTAACCTGGGGCGGAAACAGCAACGTCCTCGTTACCGGCGGCGACAACAAGTTCAACGGTCGTTCAACCTTTGGCGCGCCAAACGGAACGTCCACAATGAACTTCAACGGCGGCAGAACCCAGTTTAACGGGACTGTTCGCTCTGCCAACATGGGCAAAGGCGACATCCTGGACGACGTTCCGTTCTCCGAGATCAATACGAACTACAACGGTCAGGATATTCCGTACGTCTACTTTGGCGGCAAATCTCTTACCGATGAAGACGTAGATTACTGGAATAACTACTACGACGCTCCTGGACACGACGCGTTCCATATGTCGACCAGCGATTACGATCACACCGCTCCGACGATTGCCGTTAACCTTTCCGGTCGAACAAAAGTTGTCCTCAATACAACAGGTTTTGTTGGCGGCGCCGACTACAAACAACTCGACGGTTCCGTTGACATTGAAAAGGAAAACAACTATACAAGCTCCTTGTATAAGGATTTCACCTACGGAGACGACGGCGCTGAATCGCCCAAAGACCATAAGTTTACAGTTGATTATACCCGTTTCAATACGAACGCTAACACGGCTGACACCGAAATCTTCGATTATGAAACTGGTAAAATTGATCAAACTGACACCTATACTCACAAGCTGCTCAAGGACGATGCCGGTTCTGGAACGTTCACCGTTGGCAAAGGCGCTGAATTGCGTCTGGGTCTTTACAACACGACTCAGCTTTACAATGCGCCGGACACCATCCTGGACAACGACCACAATACCGTTACCCCGGAGAATCCTGGCTACACGACCAACCGCAGCTCACAGGTTCAGTTGATCGGCAACACGTCTACGTTCACCGCGAACGAGACCACCCTT
>JAZRTH010000652.1:0-14467 GCA_045651945.1 Thermoguttaceae bacterium | reverse complement strand
CGAACTGACGTCGACGCCGAGATCGTTGACTTCAAACCCGCCGCCTTCCATCAAAGACGCCACCAGATTTTTGCCAATGTCGTGCAGGTCTCCCTTGACGGTTCCGATTACAACGTACCCGACCGGCTCGCCGCCCGACTGTTTCAGCAGCGGCTGAACGGTCGACAGCGCCGCTTTCATCGCGTTGGCGGACATGAGCAGTTCCGGAACGAAGTACTCTTCCTCTTCAAACAGACGCCCGACTTCGTCCATCGCGGGGATCATATATTTATTGATAATCTCCCCGGGTGCGACGCCCTCGTCGATCGCTTCTTGAACGTATTCTTCCGCGTCGTCGTCTTCGCCTTCGACAATAGCTGTGTAAATGTCTTGCAAGTCCATAAATAATATATAAGGAATACAGGTTAGAAACAAGAGTCGAGAATTGAGCGCCGGGAATGTCGCCGCGGGGGACGACAAATCCGCTTTCAAGCTCGCTCTGGAATCGCTTACAAGTCGTTCCTCATTATACAATATATATTTTATTCGTCAAATCCCCTTCAGACCAAAAAACGAAAAAATTTCTCCTTCTCCTATTGACAGAATCCAATAATTGGATAAATTAATATTTATTAGAGGATAAGTTATGAACTCAAAACAGGAAAAGAACGAAGACGAAACAATCAGCTCAGCCTTGGCAACGGGTTTGTACTGGTCGCACAACATCATTTCTGCGACGCTGGAATTCGTTATTTTTCTGGTGATTGGGTACTTCCTGGACAAATACTTTTCCACAAGCCCTTGGCTTTTGCTCGTTTTCGGCGTGTTCGGCATGTTTGCCATGTTCCATCGAATCCTGCAAATCGCCAAAGAAGCTGGCGAAGAGCATGAGTCCAAAGACAAGAGACAGTAGGCAAGAGTAAGTTTTTAGCTACTAGCTTTTAGCCTTTAGCCTGTTAGTTCGAGGCTCTCAACGTTCAGATTATAGCGTTGAAAGCCGCAACTAAGAACACTACTGCCTATTGCCTACTGCCTACTGCCTGTCATCCATGGGAAAATCCGTAACCGTATTTGCCGTAGTCGTTGTCGTTTTTTGGACGATAATATTATGCGCTGTCGACCAGATGCTCTTCAGCCGTCCCTTTTTAATAGGGTCGCTGACCATCGTGGCGACGTCGTTCGCGGCTTTGCTTTTGGGGCTGCGCGCAGTCGGCTTGGAACCCATAAAAGCCTACCCCTGGATCATGGGCGGACTGGCTGTAGAGATGTTTATTCCACTTATTTTGGTAATTTACGCAAAATTTTTTCCAAACCTACTGGAAAAATCTGGAGATTTGGTTATAATAATGAAATACTTCCTCGCGTTTTTCCCTGTTTGTCTTATTTTGGAAAAGGCCTTGGTTCTGCGCGAGTTAAAAACAAATAACACAACGGATACAAAAAATGAGCGCTGAATATAACGCAACAGAACACGTTCAAGACTCAAACGTATTGGAACTCCCGTTCGGTACGGAAATCCACTTGCCATCCTTTGACATCCCGGTTCCGGACTGCCTGCAGTCCGTATTGGGAACAAGCATTCACTTTGGAACCAAGTACATGTGGCTCGAAGTAGTCGCATTCCTTCTTTGCTGTTTGATCTTTATTCCTCTGGCGCGCAAGATTCGCACTGGAGAGCCTGTTAAAGGACGTTTTGCCAATCTTATGGAAGCCATGGTTGTGTTCGTCCGTGACAACATCGCCCTTCCCAACATTGGCAAAGAACACACAAAAGAGTATCTGCCGTTCCTTCTGACGACGTTTTTCTTTATTCTGTTCTGTAACCTGCTGGGTCTTGTCCCGTGGCTGGGCAGCGCAACCGGCGCGTGGGCAACCACAATCATTCTGGCGATTTCCACGTTTGTGGTTGTCAATTTCGCCGGTATGAAACAAAAAGGCATTGTCAGATACTGGGTTGGACTTTGCCCTCACATGGACATTCACTGGACTTTGAAAATCGTCCTCGTCCCGATGCTTTGGCTGCTTGAATTCATCAGCTTGCTGATTAAACACTTCGTATTGAGCGTTCGTCTTTTGGCGAACATGTTCGCTGGGCACCTTGTCCTGGCGGTTATATTAGGATTTATTTTCATGACAGCTGGCAGCGCGATTTGGTACGGCGTCATGCCCGCCAGCGTTTTAGGCTGCGTCTGCTTAAACCTGCTTGAACTTTTCGTCGCGTTTTTGCAGGCGTACATTTTCACGTTCCTTTCCGCCCTGTTTATCGGGTCGGCGATGAAGGGACACTAAACCAAATTAGAGTAGTATCGATTTTAAGAGCGCCGCATGAGCCGCCGATTGATTCGGCTCCCGCAGAGAAAACTCGCCTTGCTCATCTAACAGCCGTCGCCACGAATCGAATTTATAATTTACATTATCCGTTAGTTGGAGTATTCGTTTGACAGTCGTCAAATTCAGTATTCCAGCTTAGAAGAACACAGGAGATTTTATCGTGTCCAATTTTGCAAAACTTTTTGCGTTGTTACTGGTTGTTTTCGCCATTTGCGCTCCGGCGTTTGCTCAGGAAACCGCTGCTCCGGCTGAACAGACTGCCGCTGCCGCTGAAGAAACCGCTGTCGCCGCTCCGGCTGCTAACAATGGATTTAAGATTTTTGGCTGCGCTCTCGGCGCTGGCATCATTATCCTCGGCGCTGGCTGGGGCATTGGAACGATTGGTTCCAAGGCTGTTGAAGGCACTTCCCGTCAGCCGGAAGCTGGTGGAGCCATCATGACTCAGATGATTATTTCCGCCGCTCTTATCGAAGGCGTTACGTTCTTCGCTTTGATCGTTTGCTTCCTCGGCCTCAACGCCTAAGATAAAAACAAATGGTTGGCGGTTAGAGTCCTAAAATTCTAGCCGCCGCCGTTCGACCAACAAAATTACGGTATTTCATTAACCCTGCCCCTATTCGGTGTAATTATGAAGTTTCGAACCATATTGAGCTTGGCTGTCGCTTCCGGTTCAGTTTTACTGACCGACGCTGTTTGTTTGGCGGAAGAAGGCGGATCAGTCAACCCCTTGGCTCTTTCGAAAGACATTGCTTTCTGGACGGCTGTCGTGTTCGTTATCACGCTTTTGGTTTTAGGCAAGTTCGCCTGGAAGCCGATTGTTGAAGGATTGGACAAACGCGAACAGGGCATTGCAGACCAAATCGCTCAGGCGGCAAAGCTGAACGAGGAAGCTCAGTTAACTCTGGCGGATTACAAAGCTCAGCTGGCAGACGCCAAGACAGAAGTCGCTGCCATGATTGAAACCGCGAAGCAGTCTGCTCAGAAGTCCGGTCAGCTCATTCTCGACAAGGCAAAGGCAGACGCAGAAGCGGAAAGCAAACGCGCCAAGACGGAAATCGAACTGGCTAAAAAGGAAGCCATGCAGGAACTGGCAGACAACGCTGCCGATTTGGCTCTCGTTCTGGCTGGCAAAATCTGTCAGAAAGATTTGGACAAGGCGGCTCACGCCAAGTTGATCAACAAAGCAGTAGAGAATTTTCAAAAACAAACGCTCTAACGGGAGAAATCAACCATGTTAGATACTCAAGCCATTGACGCCCGATACGCTGCGGATTCCAATCCGGACGTATCCGCTGATCAAATCGGACAGGTCTACGCGCAGTCGTACATCGGCGCGTTGGACTCTAATCCCGAATTGGTCGGTCAGGCGGTCGAGGAGTTCGATTCCTTCCTGACGGCGTATTTTGACGCCAATCCCAAATTCGAGGAAATCCTGTCCAGCAGACTGATTTCCACCGAAGACAAACTCGACATTATCAATCGCACTGTTACAAGCGGTTCCCCGATGTTTGTCAACTTCCTCAAGGTCGTTGCCAAACACGAACGCATGGATTGCCTGCGCGCAATGTACCGCCAAATGTACTTGCAGTACGAAAAGATGATTCAGCGTCTTCCGATTACGATTACAACGGCGGTTGAGATTACAGACCAGGAAGCGGAAAAGATTGGTCAGTCGCTCATCTCGCAGATTGGCGGAAACCCGATTATTCAGCGCAAGGTAGACCCGTCTTTAATTGGCGGCGTCGTCGTTTGCGTGGGCGATACGGTTTACGATGGTTCCGTCGCCACGCAGCTGAAGAGATTGCGGGAACGAATCACAGGTAAATTTTAGGCGGATTGAACGCATTCAGTCTGTTTATTATAACGTTTAATTTTACTTAGACATTTTTTGGAGCTGATATGAAATTTAAAGCGGACGAAATCGCTTCAGTAATTCAGCAGGAAATCAAGCAATTTGAAAGCCGAATCGACGTTCGCCAAGTCGGTCGGGTGCTGGAAGTAGGCGATGGTATTGCTCAGGTCTACGGCTTGTCCGACGTAATGGCGGGCGAAATGCTGGAGTTTGACTGCGGCGTAACCGGATTGGCGTTTAACCTGGAAGAAAACAGCGTCGGCGTTATTATTCTGGGCGACTACCTGAAAATCAACGAAGGCGACGAAGTCCGCACGACGGGACGTCTGCTTTCCGTTCCGGTTGGCGATGCAATTTTAGGGCGCGTTATTGACCCGTTGGGAAATCCTCTGGACGGTAAAGGTCCAATCGCAACGACGGAACGACGGCCGGTTGAAACAACCGCGCCGGGCATTGCAGACCGTCAGCCGGTTAAGGAACCACTCCAGACCGGCATCAAGGCGATTGACGCCATGACCCCGATCGGACGCGGTCAGCGTGAATTGATCATTGGCGACCGTAAAACCGGTAAAACCGCCATCTGCATTGATACGATTATCAATCAGAAATCGACGGGCGTCAAATGCTTCTACGTTGCCATTGGTCAGAAAGACTCAACAGTCGCCAACCTTATTGACACACTTACTCGCGAAGGCGCGATGGAATACACGACGGTCGTCGTTGCCGGCGCTTCGTCTCCGGCTCCTTTGCAGTACATTGCTCCGTACGCCGGCTGCGCCATGGCAGAATACTTCATGTACAAGGGCGAACACACCCTGTGCGTTTACGACGACTTGAGCAAACAGGCGGTTGCGTATCGTCAGCTGTCTTTGCTTATGCGCCGTCCGCCAGGACGCGAGGCTTACCCGGGCGACGTCTTCTACTGTCACAGCCGTTTGCTGGAACGATCCGCCAAACTGTCCAACGACCTCGGCGGCGGGTCTTTGACGGCTCTGCCGATCATCGAAACTCTGGAAGGCGAAGTTTCCGCGTACATTCCGACCAACGTCATTTCCATTACCGACGGTCAGATTTACCTTCAGCCGGACTTGTTCTTCCGCGGTCAGCGACCTGCTATGAACCCCGGTATTTCGGTTTCTCGAGTCGGCGGCAACGCTCAGGTTCCCTGTATGAAAAAGGTAGCCGGCGGTATGCGTTTGGACTTGGCGGCGTTCGCCGAACTGGAAGCGTTCGCCCAGTTGGGAACAGACCTTGACCCGGCGACTCAGCAGCGTCTGGACAGAGGTTATCGAATCAACGAACTGCTCAAACAGGGGCTTTGCCATCCGATGCATGTAACAGATCAGGTTATCAGTATTTACGCTGTTACCCGCGGTTACGTCGACAAACTGGAAGTGAGCAAGGTTCACGACTTTGAAGAAAAACTGCTCGCGTTCGTCCACACTTATCATCAGGATTTCTGGGACGGCTTAACCGCCAACAAGAAGATGGATTCCGACACGGAAGCCGCTCTCAAGGCGATTATCGACGAATTCGTCAAGCAGTACGAATAAAGAGTTTGTTTGGCTGTCAGCTTGAGTAATGTTACAAAACGCAAAATCAGCTGACAGCGTCCGACAGGCAATTTAACTTTTACGTAATTTAATATGGCAAAAGCAAGAGCATTAGACAGACGGCGCAAGTCCATTCAGAGTACGCGCAAGATTACCCATACGATGGAGTTAATCTCGACGGCGACGTACCGCAAAGCCATGGACCGCGCAGTCTCCGCGACGGCGTATACAAATCGACTCACCGCCATGGTTGGTCAGCTGGCTCGCGCTGGTTTGGAAGTTCAGCATCCCCTGCTGCAAAAGCACGAGAATACTGAAAACGTTGTAATTTTGACGTTGACTTCCAACCGCGGCATGTGCGGCGGATTCAACGGAGCTGTTTTGCGTTTAGCCGCCGCTCGATACAAGGAACTGACTCAAGCTGGTCTCAATATCACGGTAGACTGCTCTGGCAAGCGAGGCGTTTCCGGTTTCAAATTCCGTCAAATTCCCGTTGCGGAATCGTTTTTGAAATTTGAAGACAAGCCCGCTTATATAGAGGTCGAAAAGATTGCTGACAAGTACTTGGACTTGTATCAGGCAGGCAAGCTGGATCGTCTGGACGTTGTTTATACAAAGTTTGTAACCGTTTCCAAGCAGACGGCTGTTGTAGAAACGCTTCTTCCGCTGACGGAACTTGCCAGCGGCGAAACGGAAACGTCCACGGCTCACGACTACGAATTTTTGCCCTCGGCAAAAAGCATTCTGGAAGAAGTCGTTCCCGCGTCGTTCAAGATGAAGCTGTTCAAGTGCTTCCTGGACTCCGCAGTCAGCGAGCAGATAGCGCGAATGGTCGCCATGAAGTCCGCAACGGAAAACGCAGACCAAATGGTCAAAACGCTGTCACAGGCGTACAACCGTGCGCGACAGGGTCAGATTACCGGCGAGCTTACCGAACTGATCGGCGGCGTCGAAGCGCTCAAATAGAAAAACATACCGGGCTGAGCGGCGAAATGAGAGTGTTGCACATTCGGATTTTCGCGCTGGCATAACATAAAATTTTAACACTGTTTAACACCAATTACCTTAATATGTCCGCAGAAAATATTGGTCTCATAACGCAGGTAATCGGGTCTACGTTTGACGTAGAATTCCCGGAAGATAAACTGCCGGCGATTTACAACGCCATTAAAATCAATTCGAACGAACGCGGCGTTGAAATCAACCTGACCGGCGAAGTTCAGCAGCACCTTGGCGGCGGCCGCGTTCGCTGCGTTGCCCTCGGTACAACCGACGGTCTTCAGCGCGGTATGAAATGCGTCGACACCGGCGCTCCGGTCTCTGTCCCGGTTGGAAAAGAAACCCTGGGACGCGTCTTCAACCTGCTGGGAGAACCGGTAGACAAGCGCGGTCCTGTCAAGGCTAAGGAATTCCGTCCGATTCACCGCGACGCTCCCGCTTTGGCTAACATCTCAACCAAGACGGAAATTTTTGAAACTGGTATTAAGGTTATTGACCTTCTTACCCCGTTCGTCCGAGGCGGTAAAGCCGGTTTGTTCGGCGGCGCCGGTTTGGGAAAGACGGTTATTCTTCAGGAACTTATCGCTCGTATCGCGTCGGCTCACGGCGGATTCTCCGTTTTCGCCGGCGTTGGAGAACGAACTCGTGAAGGAAACGACCTTTGGCTGGAAATGCAGGAAGCCAAGATCGGCGATACCGGCCGCAGCGTTATTGACCAAACGACCATGGTCTTCGGTCAGATGAACGAACCGCCAGGAAGCCGTCTTCGAGTTGCGTTGTCCGCGCTGACAATGGCGGAATTCTTCCGCGACGATACCGGAACGGACGTTCTGTTGTTCATCGACAACATCTTCCGTTTTTCTCAGGCGGGTTCCGAAGTTTCCGCTCTGCTGGGACGTATGCCGTCTGCTGTAGGTTATCAGCCGACATTGGCGTCTGAAATGGGTGCGCTTCAGGAACGAATTACGTCAACCGACCGCGGCGCTATTACGTCCGTCCAGGCGGTTTACGTTCCTGCTGACGACCCGACTGACCCGGCTCCGGCTACGGCGTTCGGACAGTTGGACGCGTTCATTTATCTGGAACGTGCCATTTCCGGAAAAGGCATTTATCCCGCCGTTGACCCGTTGGCGTCCAACTCCCGCGTTTTGGACCCGCAGTACGTCGGCGACGAACATTACGCCTGCGCTCGACGCGTCCAGACGATGCTTCAGCGATACCGAGAACTTCAGGATATTATCGCCATTATGGGCGTCGACGAACTGTCCGAAGACGACAAGATGGTCGTCCATCGCGCTCGTAGAATTGAACGATTCCTGTCACAGCCGTTCCTCGTTGCCGAAGCGTTTACCGGCAAGAAAGGTCAGATCACCCCGTTGGCGGACACGATTCGTTCGTTCAACGAAATTTGCGACGGCAAATGGGATCATCTGCCCGAACAGGCGTTCATGTACGTTGGCGGCATTGAACAGGCTGCTGAACAGGCGGAAAAGATGGCGGCGGCTGCCAAATAGTTTGAAAGTCAGTAACTGACATCCTTTTGATAATTACTTCAATACTATGAAAATCAGCGTAGTAACCCCGGAAAAGAAGGTTCTGGATATGGAATGCGTGTCCTGCGTTTTGCCGTTGTACGACGGTGAAATCGGGATTGAGAACAACCGCTCGCCGCTTATTGGCAGAGTTGGTTTTGGCGAATTACGCATTAAAACCGAGTCCGGAACGGAACGCTACTATGTCGACGGCGGTTTTGTAGAAGTGTTGGACAACAACATTTCCATCATGACCGGAAACGCCATTCCGACTACTGAACTCAATGCTGACGAAGCGGCGAAGCAGCTGGAAGACGCTTTGGCGGTTGTCGCCACCACAGACGACGTCTTTGCGACAAAAGAGCGCAAAGTCAAACAGGCGCGCGCCAAACTTCGTCTGGCTCCCCGCAAATAGCGGCGTTTGTAAACTATAGAAATAAAATAAACCGAATCCAAGCGATTCGGTTTATTTTTTGTCGGAGTGCGAGAGCGAAGCTCTCGCTTTCTTAAGCGAGCGATAGCTCGCGTTATTTTTATTTAAGCGGGAGATACGCCCGCGATCCGGAAGTTCGAGCGTTTTCGACGTAGAAACGTTTTTCGTTGTTCTCGGCGTTTTACAAAAGCGGGAGCTTTGCTCCCGCACTCCGAAAGAAATTTTCCGGGGGCTTACGCACCCCGGCTCGCCTAATCGTTTCAGTATCTTTTTCTCTCGCCCTCCGATGGAGAGCAAGAGAAAAAGTGTATTTGACGATGTTCTTTTTTGTTTGTTCTGTATTCCGTGGGTTAAAACCCACGGCTAGAAACATTGAACCGCTAACGCGGTTCTAAGCCCGGGAACTAACGTTCCCGGCTCGCCTACGCTTCTTCAAAATGCTTGTTGAGCAGTTCGATGGCTTTCGCCATAATGGATGCAACGTGGCGTTTGCAGCGTTCCGGGACGTTGGACTTGAATTCGTCGCTGGCGGCGTCTTTCCATGCGGTAACGAGGGCTTTGCAGGAGATGTCTCCTCCGACGGCGGTCGGGAAGTCGTCCTTGTGCGGGTCGTCCTTCGGATGGAAGGTCGGCAGAGCGGTTTCGGAAGTCCACTTGCCCAGTTCTTTGATCATGGGGGCGAGTTCAGCGTTTGACGTAACAAACAGAGCCATGAAGATGGCGGCGCCGTTGAGTCCGCCGCAGATGGACTGCATTCCGCCGCAGCCGCCGCGTCCGGCTTGCATGCCGATGAACGGGAACGCGCGCGCTGTCGCGGCAGCGGCTGGGTCGGTCGCTTCGATTGCAGCTGCGTATTCGAGAACCGCGCCTTTGAGCGTGCCGTACATGCAGCCTTTGGTTCCAAAGGATTCGTAAACTCTCTGAGCGACTTTTTGCGGACAGAGTTTTGTGTACGTCCAGGCTTTGTCTTCGTCCGCGGCAGCGTCAGCGGCGTTGGAAATGGAGGTAAGCGTCAATCCGCCAAAAGCGGCAGCCAGACCGCCGAGAAGGGCGTCGCGGCGGGAAATGGAATTTTTATGTGTCATGATTTAGGAACAGGTTAATACTATAAAAATGTAAATGTGTATAACAGCCAAGAACGCCTACCGCGTTCCTGTTTACTAACTCTGTTTATATTATAAATCGTCCCAAAACGCAATGAAACTCCCCCCCGGGCGATTTTTTTCAAAAATTTTTTGTTTTTTCAACAATTATTCAGCTGACAATGGTAAGTAGAGTATGAGGTTTCGAGATTCGAGAGGAATCAAAGCAATCTATAGTTGCGAATAGAGGAAGAATCGATTTGAATTCTAACAAATTACTGCTTTACACGCGTACAGGTTTGCATTGACGGATGTGTCAAAATAATAAAAAATGATATTTTATAAATTTTTATTGTAAAAATAATATTAGGTATATTGAAAAATAAAATATTCCATGTACAATTTCAAATAAGCAATTTTAAAGGTTGTGTTTACAGTTTTGAGTTTAAAAAAACAAAGGAGAAAATGATGTTTAACAAGCGTTTGCTTGCTGTCCTTTTGGCAGGCGCATTTCTATTTTGCAATGCGATTATTGTTCACGCTCAGGTTATATACCTGTTTTTAGACGGCGCTATCCAGGATCCTCAAATAGGCAGAGCAGTTAGTCACGATCTGAGGAATATTCTTCTCTTCCTGGGTGAGAGTACGCCGAAAAATCAACTCGTGATTTACAATTTTGGCAATTCATGGAAAGGTCCTGATGTCAATTCTACCTCCGATACAAAAAATGCCATATTGACAGCCATCCAGAATTGTCCGGCAAAATCGACAGACACGATTGTCTTTTACTGGTCCGGTCACGGCGCTTATGATAAATCAGGACATTATATCTTTTTGCCTAAAGGCGGTAAAGATCGAATAATGTATCGTTCAGAAATCTTGAGCGCTTTGCAAAAAAAGGGAGCGTCATTGACGGTTCTTATAACGGATTCTTGCAATGTTTTTCATGATTATAGTGGACATGGCGCGGTGGTTGGAGCGCCTCTTCCAGAGATTGATCATGCGACCCCTCTTATTAGCTCTCTGTTCTTAAATTGTAAAGGCGTAGTAAACATTAATTCTTCCAGCCCAGGTGAAAAGTCCTATTGCAGTTCTTTGGCGGGAAGCGTTTTTACTATTAATTTATATAACAGTAAATTCTTTAATGAGAATAAATCTATGACCTGGAGCAGTTTTTTGGATGATGTTCAAGAAAGGATGAAAGAGGATGGCTCTAATCAAAAAATAGATATTTCGGGTCGTTTGCCGTCATCGACATTATCGAGAGAATCAAACAATATTCGTCCCAAGAATGTGTTTTCAAATCAATCGGAGCATAAGAATAAATATAGTCTGGGTAAAGGGTATGATGATGAACCTTCGCTGCCGAAAGGTCAGTGGTCTGATCCTAAGTATTATCCTGAAAACGGAGACCGAATTATTAGTGTAAATGATATACCAATTCGGGATGAAGCGCATTTTCGTCAGGTCATTAAAAATGCAGATACTCAGGTTATGCTCACGCTGATTGAGCATCGGAAGGGAAAACCTTATAAAATGATAACAAATCTTAATCCCCCCGGTTCAATCACTCGACTTGGAATTTATATTCAAAGCGACTCTCGCGGCGGAGTCCGAGTTACAGGGGTCGTGCCTGGAACGCCTGGAACCCGGTGTCGTTATCTTATTGACGACGATAATAATTACTGATTTTTGGGGATAATGTACACGAGAGTTTTTCGACTCAAAGCGGACTAAACCGGAGATGACTTGACTCAAAATAGAGGTTCCCTGTATTATTTGATATTCAACATGACCGGGCGCGTTATAGAGTTTTTAAACTCTCCTAAACTTAAAGGTGTATAAATGATTAAGAAAAGCATTCTTGCCATTTTGGCGGCTCTCTTTCTTCTGAGCAATGCGGCAAACGTTCACGCACAGAAATTATATCTGATTACAGGGGGCGATATTCAAGATGCAATTATTGGAAAAGCAGCAAGGGAAGATATCAAGAGGTTTGCAGGTCTTTTCTCTTTGTTCAAGCCTGATGTACAAATTGTGTATTACAATCAAACCCAATTATGGACAGGACCTGATATCTATTATTCAAACAATATGAAAGAGGCCGTTTTGACAGCTATCCAAAGATGCCCGGCAAAACCGTCCGACAAGATTGTTTTTTATTGGTCTGGGCACGGCGCTTATGATCGATATGGTCATTATCTGTTTATGCCTAAAGGCAGAGGTCCTCGAGTAATGTATCGTTCAGAGATTATGAACGCTTTGAAGAGAAAAGGCGCGTCTTTGACAGTTCTTATAACGGATTCATGCCACGTTTATTATGAAACGCCGGTTACCGCTCCAGCTTGCGCTCCAGAACCTGTTATTGAGGAAAAATGCGACGAAGGCATTCCTCCTCTTTTTAGATCCCTGTTCTTTAATTGTAGAGGCGAAGTCAATATCAATTCTTCCCGTCCGGGCGAGAAATCCTATTGCACTTATAACGGCAGTATTTTTACCAGTAATTTTGTTAGATTTGCATCTAATAATCGCGATAATAATATGGGCTGGAACAGTTTTTTGAAAGGAGTTCAACAATCCATTCGGGAAGATGATGATTCCAGATATATTAAAGAAGATCAAAATTTTAAAGTTGATCAAAATATATGTGTTTGGGGATATTTACCACTATTATACAGTTTTCCGCAGACGCCCTGTAAAATAGTAAAATACGAGAAAAAAGACGATGAACGATCTCCATTTTTACCGATATTTCATCCTCTATATCATCCCAAAAAGGGAGATAGAATTATTGCTGTGAATGATACAACAATCGAGAATGCCGCCCATTTTAATCAGATTATTCGCGATGCTGGTATTTATATTATGTTAACGTTAATTGACCATCAAACGGGAGAAACGATAAACATGGCAACGGTTCTTAATCCCCCAGGTCCAAACACTCGACTTGGAATTAATATCCAAGACGATCCAGACGGCGGAGTTAGGGTTACTGGCGTTTTGTCTGGAATGCCGGGAGAAAGATGTTATATTATGAGCAGTCTTTATTACTTGGACGATAACGACTTTTGGGGATACTCAGCCGCGATGCAATCTTCTGAGTTCTATCCAGAGTATGGAGATAGAATCATTTCTGTGAATGATACAGAAATCCGGGATGAAGCGCATTTTCGTCAGGTCATTCGCGATGCTGATACGAAGGTTAGGCTCACGGTGATTGACCATCGAACGGCAAAAAAGGTAAATATCACGACGAATCTTAATCCTCGTGGTTTAACCACTCGACTTGGAATCTATATTCAAAGCGATAATCTCGGCGGAGTAATGGTTACAGGGGTTGTACCTGGATCGCCTGGAGAAAAATGTTATATACTTAACAATGACAGCGATAATCCTGTCCGTTCCGACGAATGATTACAGTCATTGATTGGAAATGATGAAGAGATTGTTTTTTCTCACGACGAAATCTTATCGAAGGAAAAATATGGATATTTTAGCGCTTTGTATGTAGAAGGAGAATGCTAAGCGCTAAATTTTTTAAATTCGATATCAGACATTCCAACGATTCTTGTGAAAAAACGAGTCTTTTTCCTCTGCCCCCTTGATTTTTTGTCAAAGTTAAATAGAATAATAGAAGGATATTTTGATAAGCGCATAGCGCATTAGGGAGTGGTTAGCGCTAAGTAGTAAGTGGTAAGTTAGTTGAGCGCTTGCGTACTAACCACTAACCACTAATTACTAACCACTAAACTTACATACAGAACTTTAAACGCCATGGACTTAAAAACAGCGTATACGCAAATTAACGAACAGTTGTCGCAGGTAATCGTCGGTCAGCAAGACGTCGTTGACCAGTTGTTAATCAGTATTTTTTGCAAGGCTCACTGCATTTTGGAGGGCGTTCCCGGGCTGGCGAAAACGCTGTTGATCAGCACGCTGTCCAGAGCGATGGACTTGACCTTCAGCCGAATTCAGTTTACTCCTGACCTCATGCCTGCCGACATTACTGGTACGGACGTCATGCAGGAAGACAAACAGACGGGACGCCGTTCGTTCCAGTTTATTGAAGGTCCTCTGTTTGCCAACATCGTTTTGGCGGACGAAATCAACCGAACCCCGCCCAAGACGCAGGCGGCATTGCTGGAAGCGATGCAGGAACGTCAAACGACCGTCGGGCGCACTCGCCATACGCTGCCCAATCCGTTCTTCGTTTTGGCGACGCAAAACCCGATTGAACAGGAAGGAACGTATCCTCTGCCTGAAGCGCAGCAAGACCGATTCATGTTCAAGATTCTGGTCGATTACCCGCATTTTGATGAGGAACTGGAAATCGCCAAGAGAACGACTGCTGGCGCTCTGCCGGAAGTCAAGCCGGTTATTACCGCAGACGATATTATCAAGCTGCAGGAATCCGTCTTGCAGACGCCCATTGCCGATTCGATTGTCCGATACTGCCTGGCTCTGGTTCGTCAAACCCGAATTGGCCAGGACGGCGTCCCGGACTTCGTCAATCAAAACGTATCCTGGGGAGCTGGTCCTCGAGCGGTTCAGTACCTGATTCTCGCCGCCAAGGCAAAGGCCCTGCTGCGCGGCGCGTCCTGCGTTGCAATCGAAGACGTTCAGGCGGTTGCCAAGCCGGTTTTGCGCCACCGTATTCTGATGAACTTCACCGCTCAAAGCGAAGGCGTTACTTCAGACGACCTGAC
>JAZRTH010000651.1:0-1405 GCA_045651945.1 Thermoguttaceae bacterium | reverse complement strand
GTATTTGTCTGCTTCAATTTCATACTGACGATACAGCGGGGCAAGCGCTTTATTGAAGGCTGGAAGCCAGTATTTAAGCCACGGAATAAAAATAAGCGTTAAAATGCCGAGCTGAATGTTTGTCCAGAACGCGTTTGCCATCATAATCCAGGCGCTAACGGACATGTGTTTGTGCTTGATGTGCCCGATCTCGTGAGCCAGACATCCAACCAGACCGCGATAGCTCAACGCCGCCAAAAGCGGATATCCCAAAATGAGAATGTTGCGCTTGAACGGCGTAAAGAGGTAACGATTGGTCGCTGCAGCGTTGTACTCCGGAAAGATGTAAATCTCATGAATCTTCGGTCCCTTGATTTTGCGGGAAATCTCGTTGACTTTGTCGTAAATTTGTTGATACTTTCGCTTGTCGACCAGAAACATGCCCTTGCAGGGGTTGTTCATAACGGAAGCAAAGTACCCCCACGCCCAGCTGATCAGGCAGATTAACGTAAAGACGGGAAGGCGAGGACTTTTACCGCTGATGGACGCCACAATCAAAAAAACGACAATAATAACCAGAATCGCAAACGCGACAACAGACTGAAACAGCAGCCAGAGCAGATAGGCGTAATACAGAATGCGGTGTTTGTCATACAGGTCAATCATCCGCTGAGCGGACTGCCAGTCTTTCCATGTAAAATCCATTGCGGGTTCTCCGTTTGGTTAGATATGCTATCTATTTCTGTTATTTATTGTATCATATTGAAAGCAAAAAAGCAATGGGGAAGCGGGGAGACGAGCGATTTTTCTTTTTACGCCCTGCCCTGTTTTTTTTATGGCGTCTGCTTGCAATTGATTTTCGGTTATGGTATATTAAATGAAAATCGTACATGGTTTACAGAAAGGACTGCAAGAATACTTTCACTTAACAGATATTAAAACGTCATGAAAGACATAAAAGACAAATTTAAAGGAATGTTTTGGGGACTGGTCGTCGGGGACTGCCTCGGCTCGCCGATTCAGTTTACCTCAAAAGACGACCACGAATTCATAACGAAAATGGTTCCGTGCCGTCATTTTAACACGCCGGCGGGATACTGGACGGACGACTCGTCAATGGCGTTTTGCATTGCGGAAAGTTACGTTCGGCTGAAACGGTACGATTTGAAAGACATCGCCAACAACTTCTGCCGCTGGCTGTTTGAAGGGTTCTGGTCAAGTCTGGATGATGCGTTTGACGTCGGCGGGGCGACGCACAATGCGGTGAACGCTATTCATTATAAAGGCAGCCTGAAAAACGGAACGGACGATACCCAGGGCAACGGCAGCATTATGCGTTTTGCGCCCTCGTTTATTATGAACTTCGACGCGCCGGACAACGTCATGCTTTATGAAATCAGCGACTTGACGCATTGCAGCCAAGCGG
>JAZRTH010000650.1:0-1253 GCA_045651945.1 Thermoguttaceae bacterium | reverse complement strand
GGAATACGTCAATAATACGGCTGATTGTACTCGGCGCGCTGGACGTGTGAAGCGTTCCGAAAACGATGTGCCCTGTTTCCGCCGCTGTAATAGCGGTTTCAATCGTTTCCAAGTCTCGCATTTCACCGACGAGAATGACGTCAGGGTCTTGACGCAAGGCGCGGCGAATGGCTTCCGCAAACGAAGGAACGTCGACGCCGATTTCACGCTGGTTGATTGTACTTTTGATGTGGTTGTGATAGAATTCGATAGGGTCTTCAACCGTAATAATGTGACGGTCAACCGTTTCGTTCAAATGCTTGACCATGGCGGCAAGAGTTGTCGTTTTACCGGAACCGGTAGGCCCTGTAACGAGAATCATGCCTCGAGGACGCAGAATCAGATCTGCAATAACTGGCGGGGTGTTGAGGTCTTTGAACGACATCAACTTGACGGGAATCTGTCGCAAAACCATCGCGACGCAGCCTCTTTGCTTGAATACGGAAACACGGAAACGCGCCTGATCGCCGAAGGCGAAACCGAAGTCTGTACCGCCGACTTCCTGAAGTTCCTGCTGGCAGCGTTCCGGCGTGATGCTTTTCATCAAGGCGACGGTGTCGTCTGGCTCCAGAACTTTTGTTTCCAGACGCGTCAGCGTGCCGTGAAGACGAATTACCGGCGGCTGACCAACCGTAATGTGCAAGTCGGACGCGCCTTTGTTGACTACTACTTGTAACAGTTTATCAATTTGAATAAAAGCCATGTTATTGGATTTTGGTTAATGGTTTTGAAAGGTTTAAGGTAATTTGAAACGAGAACAAAACGCTCCCTGGTCGTTTTATTCTTCCTGAAGCTTGGCAACGCGCATGACTTCGTCAATCGTCGTAACGCCCTTGAACGCCTTTTTGATTCCGTCCCAGTACAGGGTGCTCATGCCTTCCTGAATAGCGGCGGTTCGAATCGCGCCCGTCGTTGCCGCAGCAAATGTAAGCTCTCGAATTTTACTCGACATACGCATCAGCTCGTAAATGCCCATTCGACCGCGGAAGCCCTTGCCGCCGCAGTTCGGACAGCCTTTGCCGTGCATGAACGTGGCGTTGACGACTTTCGGATCGTTGATGTTAAGTCCCGCCGCTTCCATAGACGCCGGCGAGGGAGTATACTGAACCTTGCATTTAGGACATACGCGGCGAACGAGTCGCTGAGCCATAATTGCAATAACGGACGACGCAATTAGATAGTACGGAACTTTCATATCCGCCAGACGGGTAACG
>JAZRTH010000649.1:0-1470 GCA_045651945.1 Thermoguttaceae bacterium | reverse complement strand
TTATTTTTCGATAATTATTAAAATTTCTAAAGATTTTTCTAAGGGTATAATTTTTTAACACGAAATACACGAAATAAGCGAAATAAGCGAAATTTACGAAAAATATTTAGAATTATAATTCTTTCGTCTTTTTCGTTCTTCTTCGTGTTTTTCGTGTTTAAAACAAAATACTACCAATAACCAATCGGTGAAAATCCGTCTAATCCGTAAAATCCGTGAGCGGACTGACCCGCGAATCCTCCCCGCCCCTATTCCATACAAGAACAACTTCTGCTATAATTCTATTTATCAAGAAAGAAATCGTTCCCACCCATTTCCCCTCAAAAGGAGTTATTCACCATGAACTCAAATAGAACTATTGCTCTGACGGCGTTCGTCTTGAGCCTGGCGCTGACTTTGGCGTCCAGAGCGGACGCGGCGCCGGGCGCGTTTAGCGTCTACGAGCCGTCGCAGTCTGACAAGCTCGATATCAAGGACTTTCAAGTCGAATCCCTGCCGGACAGAACCGTCGTAACCGCGCTGGGCAAGAAGTACAACTGGCCGGGCGTTACAATTCACGGGAACTGGGACGCGTCCCGCCCGAAGACGTCTGTTTATGTAACAATCAAAAACATGGAAGACGCCCCCTTAACCGTCTGCTGCCGCATCGACGACGTCAACTCGACCAAAACCCAGCGCTGGCATTCCGTTTCCAAACAGATCAAGGCGAAAGACAAGATCGTTTGGGAAATCCCGCTGCCAAATCAGAGCCTTCCTCCCGAGATCATGGACAAGCTCTTTGCCATGCGCGGCGGCCCCGGCGGCGTGCGTATCAACTACGATTCCGGAGATCGCGCTGCGACTGCGTCGATTGACTTCACGAAAATGGAGTCCGTCTGGCTGTTTGTGTCACAGCCAGCGCAGCCGGTTCGCTTTGCCGTCTTTAAGATTGAAGTCGCCCCGTCTACCGACGCGATAAATCAGTCTGAGGTCAACGAGTCCGCGTCCGGTAAATCGTGGCGAAGCATGACGGTCGACGAATTCTTCCCGATGATTGACGTCTACGGACAGTTCAAGCACGAGGACTGGCCCGGCAAAACTCATTCCGACGAGGAACTCAAAGGACGCGTCGCTCAGGAACAGGCGGACTGGAAAGCCAACCCGCGCCCGGTTTGCTGGGACAAGTTCGGCGGCTGGGCGGACGGCCCGAAGCAGGAAGCCCGCGGGCGCTTCTACACCGTCAAGCTAGACGGCAAATGGTGGCTTGTCGACCCGGACGGGAACCTGTTCTGGTCGCACGGCGTTGACTGCGTCGGGATGGGCAACGCGACGACGCCTGTTACAGACCGCGAGTTCTATTTTGAGGGATTGCCCGCGCAGGACGACCCGAACTTCAAGCAGTTCTATGCGACCGCCGGCTGGGCGCCACACAACTACTATTCGACCCATTGCCCGTTCAAAACGTTCAACTTCACCGCCGCCAACCTGTAC
>JAZRTH010000648.1:0-1643 GCA_045651945.1 Thermoguttaceae bacterium | reverse complement strand
TGCTAGAAATTCAATCTTACCAATGCAATAAAGCATACGCATTAAACAGTTACTGACTTCGTGAACCAGTTCTGTTTTATAACTCTTTTTCTTTCGGGCTTCGTCAATCAGCTTCTTCCAGTTATTTTCAAGGGCGATCTGGTAAATCCTGTAACGGTTCATGTGCCCTTCGACCTCTTCATCCTTCGGAATTCGCGGCTTGACCTTCGGTTCCTTCTTTTCGTTTTTCGCCATAGTCTAATTTCACGTTGTTGATAAAGATGTTACATGATGTTACAATGTCATGGATAAGCAGTCCGGCGCGGAAAATGCACGTCTCCGCCCACTTCGGGAATCCCGCCATGTCGATTCGATAATCAAAGTTCGTGCAGTAGATTCCACGTTCTTCCAGCCATGCCTTCTTGTCTTTCAGTTCCGGCTTGTTCCAGTCCTCGAACGTGTCCCATTCGACCCGTTCAAACGGGAATTTACCAAACGCCCAGAGGCATTCTCGGCGGATACAAGCCCACGTGTCCGGACGGTCTTTTGCCAGTTCGCGAAGAATCGCCTCCGACAGTTCTGTTGGGTTCCGGCGACTGACGGACGCCAGATGGTATGGTAACGTTTTAAGCCAATCTCGAAATTCGATCAGGTCTTTAATTGCTTGAATTTGTTGTTCGTTCATTGCTGTCAGTTTCTTTCAAAATTTGGTCTAATACGTTAATAATGATTTCATTTTGCACTCGGTTTATAACCAGTTTGTTCAAGTCTGTTTCCGGGTTATTGTCGCATTCACATTCGCAATCTTCGACGATTTCATTAATGCGTGCGTAGACGTCGTAAAGTTCCGTCTTCAGCACGTGTGAAATAAATTCAACCAGGTAAGTGAATGAATGGTCGTGAAAGAAAAGGACTGCGTCCTTCATTGCCAATTCATCTGCTGCGCGATAATTGCAGAGAACGTCGTTCATGGTATTTTCCAGAACGTCAGACGGCTCTCTGTTTCGTCCCCACTTCCCTTTTTTGATGTTGTCGATAAATCCCCACTTTAACCTGGATGCGAGGATGGTCTTTTTAATTCTCAGTTCGTTGTCAGCGATCGACAGTAACGACGCCATGACCAGGTATTTTCCGTTGTCCTGGATAAGTCCGACAGGGTCTTTGTAAATTGTCATTTTTTTCGTTGTTGTCGTATGTCGTCCATGAAACATGCAAGATTCACTATTGCTGCAAAAATCCAACCTTCGGTTTTTGTCCACGTCCAGTCTTTGTCAGGTACATCTCCATTAACGATTGTTCGTGCGCCTTCCAGGAAGTCAGGCGGGAGTTTATCCTGCTTGTACGGATGTCTGACGTCTAATCCGTAGTCCTTTTCCAAATGGTCTAAAAAGTCTTCATGTTTCATTTTGCCATGCGTCCTTCCGCTACGAGATCTTCGCGAAGTTCGTTGATTGCTGCAATCGTCGTTCCGCCGATCAGGTAATACTTAAAAACGGAACGTACAATCATATTGACGATCCCATCGTCAGCGGGAATTTCATCGGCGGTGTTCGGATTTTGCGCGCAGAACGTGTAAAACAGTTCATACCATTTCTCGCCGTCAATCTTGCTAAAGTCAGGATACCCGCAGGAGATAACAAAAGCCTTTTTCGGGATGACGTCCA
>JAZRTH010000647.1:0-1783 GCA_045651945.1 Thermoguttaceae bacterium | reverse complement strand
CAAGACAACGGAAAGAAGACAACAGGCAAACTGAAGCGATAGAAGCCGTTTCATAATTGGAATCCTTGATTATTATCTTTTTTAGGCGGGCGCCGAAAACAGCCGGGTCGGGGCGCGTAAGCCCCCGGAAAATCTCACGCGGAACCGCGGAGATGCGGAGGATGTTCGCGAAGTTTTAAAAATTCTTTGCGGCTAAAATAATTCTTCGGCGGCTGAGACAGCTGCGATCCGGGCTCATCCGTGTGCGTGTGCGGGTCAAAGCGTAACTACGTTCGCTTCGCGAACTCCATTACCGCCTTTCATTTCTTGCGACCTTAGATTTTCCTCTTATTCCTCCGGCTTGTATTTCTGGTCGAAGTTGCGGAACGTCGTCAGGTGGTCTGTATTGAGCAAGTCGACTTTTAAGCGCCGCAGTTCCGTCCAGAACGTTGCGTTTTGGGGGGCGCCCCAAAATCGCAGAATTCGTTCCTGGTTGTGCGCCTTTTCAATCAGAGCCGCCAGTTTCGCACGCTCGTCGGCGGGGAACTCGCCTTTGCCTTTCCAGGAACAGACGCTGCCCCAGTTCTCGGTAATCGCGCCGACCATCCATGCCGGGCGGTTGGGGTTGTCCAGATCGCCAAAGCGTCCGTCGAGCGTTGCGTAGAACGTTTTCCCTTTGGAATCCTCAAACGACTTGAACGGGCGGTTGCCGGTTATAATCACCTGAACGGGACCGGGCTTCTTCACGCCGTCTGTAACAGAGCAAAGCATGTCCTTGTACTTTTCCAGCAGCGGAACCAGCGCCGCCCAAGCCTCTTCCGGCTCTTCCTTGAACTCAATCCACAAATAGAACGTCTCGACGCCGGGATAGACCGTTCCGCCGTTGAGGGCGATTTGCTCTTTGAGCGTTTTGAAATAGATGGTTTCCAGATTGCGGCGCAGCATGATTTCCGCCGGGACGTGCCCCGCCCAAAACTGCCCGTCGCGAAGAAAGACGTCCGCCTCGACGCTGCAAAAACCGTGGTCGAGAGCGTCCAGCATCGGGCGATTGCGCCAGTAGTCGTTATGAGAATGACCGTCTCGAATCGGCTTGACGTCTTTCGGCGACGCCCCGATTAACATCGCGTTAAGGGTTACCAGAGCAATAACAAACAATACAATTCGACTGCTCCAGACGCGAAGTCTGGAACCGATCTTTGAGCGGGTTTTTGTTGACGTCATAATAATTCAAAGGGAAAAATCAACCTGATATACACAAATCCATATCCCTTATCGTACCGCAACCCCAACCGAATTGCAATAGGGGGCGGGCGGCGAGGCGCCGGTGAGGCAGTAGTATGGGGAGCGCTTTGCGATTCTCGCCACTCGCAACTTTTGCGCGGCCCTTTGCGTCAATTGCTAATTGATAATTGATAATTGATAATTGTTAATTCCCCTCGCCCCCCCTTCACGAGTCCGGGTAAAAGGGTAAAATACAGCAAATCGGATTTTAGTCTGAACGTTTCAGACTATATATATTTAGTAACTTTATTTTTTGGAGATAATCAGATGTCTTTGAATACCCCCGTCGTTCCTCAGACGAACATTAAAAAGGTTGCAATGCTGTTTTCCGGCGGACCCGCTCCGGCGGCGAACTCGGTTATTTGTTCTGCTGCGATTTGTTTCTCTCGCGCCGGCATTGAAGTTTACGGCATGAGATACGGGTACACCAGCCTGGCAGACTACAAAGACGGCGACGTTTTGGTCGAAGGCAAAGATTACCTCAAGCTGAACTACAAAGACCTCGAAGGCTGCCGTTCCGAAG
>JAZRTH010000646.1:0-1401 GCA_045651945.1 Thermoguttaceae bacterium | reverse complement strand
GCAACCAAGCACAGGGCTATTTTGGAGCTGATGAAAAATCTGGGACAGAATCTGGACCGCGTCGAGGTTATGGAAAAGATTCTCGACAGTCTGTTTGTTATTTTCCCCAACGCGGAAGACGGCTTGATTGTGCTTCTGGGAGAATCGGCTGACAAACTCATTCCGATGGCGGTCAAACACCGGCATCCGACGGCGGCGCCGATTCGCATTTCCCGAACGGTTTTCAGCAACGTAATCAACGACAAAACGGCGGCTCTTTCTGCAGACGTTCTCAACGACGAGCGGTTTAATCACGCTCAAAGCGTTGTCAATATGTCATCCCGGTCGATGATGTGCGCCCCGTTAATAGACGCGGAAGGTAACGCGCTGGGCGCGATTAAACTCGATTCCGACGAGATGGGCAAACGGTTCAAGCCGGAAGATTTGGAACTGCTGGCGTCGGTTGCTGTTCAGGCGGCGATGTACGTCAGAAACGCTCAGCTTCACGTTTTGGCAATGAAAGAAGTCGCGCTGGACGAAGAACTCAAAATGGCGCACCGGATTCAGAAATGTCTGCTGCCGGAGAAAGCCCCGGACGTTGAAGGGTACAGCTTCTTCGACGTCTATTTGCCCGCCCGGCATTTGGGCGGGGATTACTACGACTATTTCCCCCTTCCCGACGGCACGACGGCGATTATTCAGGCGGACGTTTCCGGAAAAGGCGTAACAGCGTCTCTGTTAATGGCGAAACTGTGCGCCGACGTCCGATTCTCGCTCATGACGGTTCACGACCCGATTGAGGCGGTGTCGCTGCTCAACAGAATCGTTTGCAGCAAAGACCTTGACGGGAAGTTCATCACGCTGGTTCTGGTCTTGCTCGACTCGAAAAACAATACTGTTACAATCGTCAACGCAGGGCACAACCCGCCCATTTCCCGCAAGGCGGACGGCACGACTGAACTGATTCAGCTCGGCGGCGGACTGCCGCTGGGGATTTCAGAGGGAATCCCCTACGAGGCGTTGGAACGCAAAATCGAGCCGGGCGAAACGCTGTTCTTCTATACAGACGGGCTGACCGACGCGGTCAACGAGAAAGGCGAGTTTTTCGGCATCGAAAACGCCATGAAAAAGACGTCCGAGCCTGCCGCCAGCGTCGCGGAATGCGGGGCGTCTTTGATGTCCCATTTGAAAGAATATATCGGAAATGCAAAGCAAACCGACGACATCTGCGTTGTCGGATTCCAGCGAACAGGAGAAAATCCATGAAACGTTTATTAAGAGTTGCGAGTTGCGAGTTGCGAGTTGCGATTATTTTGGCTGTCGTCCTTGCAATGACGCTTTTTGTATGTCCGTTGTCGTTTGCCGACGAGCCGTCAGACGGGGCGACTGCAACTTCAACTCCTCACTCCTCACTCCTCACTC
>JAZRTH010000645.1:0-2582 GCA_045651945.1 Thermoguttaceae bacterium | reverse complement strand
CTGTGTCAGAACCGCCCTTGCCGGAAACGCCGATAGCGGCAAAGTTAATCTTTTCGTTTGGGGATTCGCCAGAGGCGAGATTGTGCATCAAAATAACGCCCGCGCCAGCAACGGCGGTGGACTTCAAAAAGTTACGACGTGAAGTCTTTAACATGGAAAAATCTCCTTTTTAAAGAAGTTGATGGGGATGAACATCAGGATAGTTTGAAAATCGGGGCTGCATGTCCGCCGCTATCAAAACTTCCCGTGAAGCTTTTAGGTTGCCTACGCATTGTAAACGATTGCATATAAAAACGTTGTTTATAAATTAATCGTTTGGCAATGAGGGAATCCGCGCTGATAATTTCATAAAAACAACGCTGATAATTCACGCCCTTTGCGTAAGATTAAGTTTATTTTACAAAAAGTTTTAAGCGATTGCAAGACCTGGGGACGATTTTTTAAAAAAATTTCGGAAAATTTTGCAGAATTCTATTCCAACTCAGCGGCTGGGCGAATGGATTTGAACCACGCTTTCCATTTGGCAATCGCCTTGTCCCGCTGGAGTTCGTCGAAGCCTTCCATGGGGCCGTACCCGCCGTTGAGCTTGCGGGCGATGGTGCAAAGGGAATCGCGAGCCGCGAGAACGACGGTTTCGTCCGGGTCGGTCAGAGCGTAGAGCAAAACAGGGACGTTGTCCAGTTCTCCGCTTTTCCCTAACGCCTTAACAGCAGCCGTTCGTCGTTCGGGCTTCGGGTCAGAAACGAGCTTTTGAATCTGTTGAGCGGTTTGACTCATAATCGCCTTTGCCAGTTCGGGCGGCATTTCGTCAAGGGAATCGACGGCGGCTTCCAGGGCTTCGTTATCAGGGTCTTTAAGAGCTTCGAGCATCTCTTCCGCCGTTGTTGGGGCGCGTTTGGAAACGCCTTTTCCGTTTCGAACCGTGGTGCGAGTCATGTCGGTCGGGAATCCCTTGCCGCCGATAAGTTCGCCGCCGCCAAGATAGCGGTCTTTTTCAATCGCCCGTTTGGTGGAACGCATTAAAAACAGCGCAGCAAAAGACGTAGCGCAAACCGTTTTGCAGCTGTCGCTGACAGCCCCGTTGCTGCTCATGCTCTTGAGAATCCGGTTGGCAATAGCGTTGTACCAGTACGGCGACGGGTCTATGGTATTCCCGTCCAATGCTTCCCGGAAACTCTCGTATCGTTCAACGGCGTAATAATAGTAATACGGCCAAGAGGGGTACTCAACTTCAAAATTATTGTCGAACCATTCATTTCCCAGTTTTTTAACCTCTGCCACCGCTTTGGGAGACGTCGTAGAACGATAGTTCCTTTGAGCGTCTTTGTTTTGATCGACAGGTTTTAACGCGTCTTGAAGAGCGTTGTCGACAGGCGCCGCGCGGCCAATATTGAGAACGTCTGAAAGAATATACAGACAGCCCATCGCCGCGGCTGTCATGCACAAACCTGTTTGGGTCTGTCCGACAGGCTGACCGATTTTCTCGGCGACAACGCCCTGATACCCAAAACAGCCTTTCGGGTCTTGCGTTTTGAGAATCCAGTCGATCGCGCTTTCTCCAGATTGCATATTGACCGGATGACGAGCCTTGAGCAGCGTCCAGGTGGAAAGCACGCCGTACTGCGTTTGAGACGTGTCCCCGGTGGTGTTATAAGGATATCCCCAACCTCCGTGCGGCTTTTGGCGATCTAAAAGGCTTTTGTAAATGGCGTCGATAAGATTTTTGTTGCCGACAGGGTCGTATTCGACCAAAAAAATCAGAGCGAGACCTGTCTCGTAAATATCCAAATCCACTTTTCCGGGTTCTTTAGTTACCTTCTCTTTAATGGCGTTAATTGTATCGACGTAAATTTGATGATGTTTTTCGCCGGTGTACTTATAGTACGCCAGAGCCGCCAGAGCCTTGCCGCCGGCGCGGTCTTCGTCTTTGTAATGCTCTGCCAGATAAGCGCACATTTTATCCAGCGCCGCGACGACTTCCGGAGATTTGGGAGTCAGTTTTGGCAATGCTGGCGGGTTGTCCGCTTTTAAAGAAGAGCTGCAACTCAAAACGCTCAAAAACGACAGAGCAAAAATCAGAGCGAATACAGAAACTTTATAAAATGATTGACGTGTCATGGCTTTTCAAATCGAACGTGAATACAATCGAGACGCTGCCGCGTTTCTAAAACTTTTCTAATATGATATGGTAACCGGAAAAAGAGAAAAAGTCAAGGAGTAGGACGAAAAAAACATAAAAAAATCGATTGGAATTGGATAAATCCCAAACGATTACGAAAGCGGAGGACACGAGATTCGAACTCGCAACCCCAGAAAGGGGCGCCTCATTTCCAATGAGGTTGCTAGCCATTCGCTTATCCTCCAATGGCGTGTAAATTTGAACGTATTCTATCAAAATCGGATTTTTCGTCAAGAGGGGGGGAGAGGGAGCAATTAGCAATGGGTGTACGCAAATTTTTCCGGCGGTCAATAGAGTTTTGACTCTGCAAAAACGTCTGATATAATACGTCGCGATAGCGGCAGCGGACGCAGTCCGCCGCATAGTCCCGAAGGGACGTAACTCTCTATAACCGGCGGTTTCA
>JAZRTH010000644.1:0-2825 GCA_045651945.1 Thermoguttaceae bacterium | reverse complement strand
CCGAAAAAGGCCTCCTGGCACCCGCCGATTCCGAAATGGATTATCGACTCCAAAGACAAGAAGTTTACCGACACCGACCTCAACCTGTACTCCGGCTTGGAAAAGCAGCTGAAGAGCTTCGAAGCCAAACGCGACGCTCTTCTCAAGGCGAACTCCGCCGAAGCCGACGTTTGGATTAAGAAAGTCGAACAGCTCAAAGCCAAAATGAACGACGTTGTCGCTCCGGAAATCATCGAGAAAGCCGGGTTCAAGCCGCAAAAAGTCGTCGGCGCCGACGGCACGGTTTACTATTCCGCCCCGGCGGCAGAAGCGATGATTCGCTGGCGTTTGTGGAACGATTTCGGCGGCGGTTTGATGGTTGAACTCGGTTCCCATCAGCTCGACGCAGCCGGGATTTTCATTTCCGCCATGCACGGAGGCGTCAAACAGATGCCCATTTCCGTCAGCGCCACCAGCAACCGTCCGATCTTCCCGCCAGACCGTGACATCGACGACCATATCGAATGTATTTTCGAGTTCCCCGCGCCGGGTTACGATCCCAATACGGAAGAAGGACGCCGCCGCAAGATCGCCGTCAGCTATTCCGCGATTAACGGCAACGACTTTGGCGGATACGGCGAAACCGTATTCGGCACCGGCGGCACGATGCAAATCAACCGCGAGTCCGACGTCCTGCTCTGGCAGACTCACAACGTCAACGACTACTGCAGCGTCGTCAAAGTTGACCAGGCAAAGGAAAAGAACCAGTTCAAAAAGAAGTATCCGTGCGCGCTCAACGTCGTCGACAAACTGGACGAGCTGAGCTATTCCTACGGCATTCAGGCGTTCCAGAACGTTAGCCGCGGCTACACGGAAGAACTGGAACACTGGGCTTGGCTGATTCGCAACATCGAAACGGCGGAAGACAAGAAAGCCGCGTATCAGGACAACCAGCCGCACTGCAAACCGGCGGTTGCCATGTCCGACGCGATTCTGTCTCTGGTTACCAACATTGCCGCGAAGAAACACGAGCAGGTCAAGTTCCAGAAAGAGTGGTTTGACATTCATTCCGACGCCACGCCGGACGGAAGTAAAGTCGAACTGCCGCAGTAACAATCCATTTCGTTTCAGGGGTCGTTTTTCTCATAACAGAGAAAAACGATAATCAGGAACGAGGAATCCTTGAGATTCTTCGTTCCTTTTTTTGTTGTCTCGTGGGTTTGAGCAGGTCAACTAGCACACGGATTTTACGGATTAGACGGGCGGCGAGGCGCCGCTCCCAATCCGCGCTGCCGCGCGAGACGTATTACACCCGCTCCCGTTGGTCGCTTTGATTATTGCTAATACTATGTTTTTCTTCCCTTACTAAAGTTTTTTGGAAAGGGGTGTTTGAGGGGAAGAACCTTTTTTTCAAAAAAGGTTTTCCCCTCTTAATTAAACTTGAAAAAACTTCTACAATAGGTCGGCAGCTTGCTGGCGACCGAAAGTTTTTTCAAGGCGGCGGACGAAGTCCGCAAAGAACTGATAACGGACGCGAAGCGTTCCGCTAGAACCGCGTTAGCGGTTCAATTTTAATAGCCGTGGGTGAAACCCACGGAAAAAGAAACGCAATAAAATAAACATCGTCAAATACTCTTTTCCTATTTGCTCCCTGACAAGGGGGCAAGAGGAAAAGATACTGAAACGATTAATGACGCGGAGAAAACTCACCCGGCTCGTCTATCGCTTGCAGCGTCTTACTCCATATCCCTTTACAAATTGAATAAAAGCCGTATAATAGGGGAGTCGTTATTGGAAAGCAGAATAATTGGCTTGCGGTAAAGCGTCTCAGACGCTTTAAGATTACTACCATGTACAACGAAACAGAAAAACATATCGTATCGGCTTTGGTTCAGAACGTTCCCGGCGTCCTGTCGCACATTTCCGGCATGCTGGCGTCCCGGGGATACAACATCAACTCGCTGGCTGTGGGCGAAACCGAAAACCCGGACTTGTCCCGCATGACGTTTGTCGTCGTCGGAGACGAGGCGGTTCTGGATCAGGTCAGCGCCCAGCTTCGGAAAGTCGTTACCGTCGTTGGCGTCGACGACATCAGCCAGACGGACTACCTCGAACGCGACCTGATGCTGGTCAAAGTTCAGGCGGCGCCGGAAAAACGCTCGGAAATCATCGAGCTGGTCAATATCTTCCGCGGCAAAATCGTCGACCTGAGCATCGATTCCATGATTATTGAAATCTCCGGTCAGGAAAAGAAAATCGAGTCGTTCATTGACGTCCTCCGCCCGTTCGGAATTATCGAACTGGTTCGAACCGGACGCATCGCCATGACCCGCGGACATCACGCGCTGAAAAGCGACATTGAGTAATACTCTAAATGCCCCTTGTAAGTTGACGCCTAGCAACGTTTGCGTAGGTCAGTCAGCACACGGATTTAACAGATTAAACGGATTTTCGCCGATTAGTTAACATTAATACAAGTTCACTTTTTCTTATATTATTTAAGTATTTAATAAGCCTTTGATTATAATAATGACTTCGGGGCAAAAGTTAACCAATCGGTGCGAATCCGTCTCATCCGTGTTTTCCGTGTGGGACCATATATAGACCCTAAATAAACCATATTTTAGCTCACAGGCGCCACGTTGTCAGATAAAACGTAGGAATCTGGGAATTCCGCCATGCTTAATTACCGAATGCTCACGCCGGGACCGACGCCGGTTCCGGAATCGTCGTTACAGAAGTTGGGTCGACAGGTGCGACACCATCGCACAGCCGACTTCACCGCTGTTTTGGAACGCGTTACACAGAACCTGAAACAGGTTTTCAAGACAGAGCGTTCTTCTATT
>JAZRTH010000643.1:0-4893 GCA_045651945.1 Thermoguttaceae bacterium | reverse complement strand
GGCGATTCTGGACGACAAGCCCGTCGGATTCGCTGCCGTCTTGCCGCTGATCGGTCAGAAGAATCGAAAGCGGTTCACCCGTCTGGTCGTTCTTCCAGACTATCAGGGGCTGGGAATCGGAATGAAAATGACCGAAGCGGTTGCCAACATTTATCGCTCCGCCGGGACGCGAATCAACCTCACCGCCAGCCACCCCTGCGTGGTGGGACACTGCAAACACAGCCCCTTGTGGCGCGCCATCGGCGTCAAGCAGACGGGATCAAAAAGAATCGACAACTTTTGCAAAGGATACAAGTCCTCGATGGGCAGAGCCGTTGTCAGCTTTGAGTATGTCGGGTAACGAGACTGCATTATCTTTGAAAAGACTCTGTCAAAGTAAAACACACATTTGACAGTTAAACTAATTCTGCTATTCATGAAACCAATTCCCGAAAAAAAACAACGAGAAATACTGGCGTTGCTGTCAATGGGGTGTTCCAGAATGACAGCAGCTCGATATGTAAACTGCACTCAAAAGGCGATTGACGAGCTGGCGCAAAATAATCCTGACTTTGCCGAGAAACTGCGCCGCGCGGAAGCGAACCTGGAAATCGAATCCATTAAAAACATGTTCAACGCCGCCACGCAAGAAAAAAACTGGCGCGCGTCCGCCTGGGTGCTGGAACGGAAATCCCCGCAGGAATTCCTCAAAAAGAAGCCGGACGTTATCCCCGCCGGGCTGCTCGATACGCTGTTAAACAGGATTGTTACACTTTTAATTGAGGAATGTCCTGCAGCCGTTCAGCGGAAAGGATTATTGAAAAAACTCGACGTGATTCGCATGGAAACGATTGCCGCGCTGGGCGAAGACGATAAGAAATAATTTTTTGCAAACAGAACTCCATTTCAGATGGACGTTGACTATTACTTTTCCCTGCTGGCTCTCAAACTGAGAAGCAAACTCATTGCCGCTCATCGACTCAAACGGCAAAGCGAGCGGAAAGCGGAAGCCAATCAGCCGCTTCTGGAATGGGGACGTCAACACCTTCCGGATCATTTTGCTCTGCCGCCGTCGATTATGCACCAATGGCTGGGAAAAAAGCTGGACGAGATGTCCGTCCAAACGGGACGCCGGCTCAACGTTTTAGGTCCGCGCGGGGGCGCGAAATCAACCCTGGGAACGCTGGCGTTCCCGCTGAGAATGGCGCTGGAAGGGAAAGCAAAATACATTTGGATTCTGTCCGACACGCGCCGTCAGGCGCAGACGCACCTCAACAACGTCAAACAGGAACTGGAAACTAATCCTAGATTGAAAAGAGCGTATCCCGAAGCGACAAAGAAAGGAAGCCGCTGGACGCTGTCGACGCTCACGCTGGGCAACGGCTGCGTCATCGAAGCCTTTGGAACGGGACAGAAACTCCGAGGTCGTCGTCACGGCGCAATTCGACCTGACCTGATTATCGGAGACGACTTGCAAAACGATACTCACATCCTCAGCGCAGCCGCAAGAGAGAAGTCGCTGTCCTGGTTTGAGAGCGCCGTTATGAAAGCCGGCAACAGCAGAACGAATTTTCTGTGCCTGTCGACCGCGTTACATCCAGACGCAATCGCGCTGCGGCTGACCCGAAATCCCGGCTGGAACAGTCGAACGTTTTCCTCGATCATGCGCTGGCCTAAAAACATGTCGCTTTGGGAGCAGTGGGAAGAGCTTTACCTCAACATGGAATCGCCTGACCGTCAACAAAAGGCTGAGGAATTTTATCGCGTTCACGAATCCGAAATGCTCGAGGGCGCCAAGGTCGTCTGGCAGGAAAACGAGGATTTGCTGACCTTGATGAAAATGCGGGCGGAAGAAGGACACATTGCCTTCGAACGGGAAAAGCAGAATTCGCCTATGAACCCGGAACTGTGCGAATGGCCGGAATCCTACTTTGACGACTCCGTCTGGTACGAAGACGCGCCGTTACAAAGTCAGATCAAAGTCATGACGCTTGACCCCAGCAAAGGCGCCGACGCTCAGCGCGGGGACTATTCCGCCTTTGTCATGCTGACCGTTGGCTGCGACGGTCTGTTGTACGTTCAGGCGGATTTAAAGCGGCGTCCGATTGAATCGATTATTTCCGACGGCATTGAGCTGTACAGGGCGTTTCGTCCCAGCGTTTTCGGAATCGAAACAAACCAGTTCCAGCAGCTCCTTGCAGATGGGTTCGCTCGGGAATTCCAAGCTCAAAAGCTGCCAGTCGACCCGGTTGGGATCAAAAATACGATGAACAAGCAGTCGCGAATCCGAACCCTCGGCGCGCTGTTTTCCGCCAAACGAATTCGGTTCAGAATCACTCCCGACACACGATTGCTTGTCGAACAGCTCAAGCAGTTCCCCCTCGGCGATCACGACGACGGTCCCGATGCCTTGGAAATGGCGATTCGCCTGGCGGGAGAATACCTCACTCCGCACAATGGGGGCGACGGGCTGGGCAGCCGGCTCAACGTTTCCGTATAACAAACTCAACATCATTACTGTTACAAACATCAACTATGCCGTACAATTTCATTCCTCACGACGAGCCTTATTTTGACGACAACGAACGCTGGGTTGCGTTAGCGGACAACTACGCCCTTTCCCCTCTGGAACGGGAAGAAGACCTGGACGCCGTTCGCGCCATTTGTCGACACCTGTCGCTATACAACGAGTTTGCCGTCAACGCGCTGGAAAACCGAATCAACTATCTGGTCGGCTGCGGACATCAGTATACCATTCGCCCGAAAAAGCACGCTGACCCCAGCCCCAGCGTTATCGAACAGGTCGAAATCTGGCTTGACGAGTTCCTTGAAATGAACCATTGGCATCGGCGTCAGCAGGAAATCGTTCGGCGCATGGACCGTGACGGCGAAGTTTTCATTCGCCTGTTCCCCACCGCTGACGGCATGACGCGGCTGCGATTCGTTGACCCGGAACGCGTCCGCACGCCAGATCAGTTTATCAACGCGCCCAACGAACGCATGGGCATCTCCTTTGACAAGTTCGACGCAGAGACGATTCACGGGTACTGGATTGACGGTCAGTACGTTGCCTACGCTCAGGTTCAGCACCGAAAAGCCAACGTCGATTCGATTGTTCCCCGCGGGCTGCCGCTGTTCTTCCCTGTTCGGAAGAACCTGTATCGAGCGGAGAAGCTGCTGCGTAACATGTCCATCGTCGCGGAAATTCAATCTGCGATCGCGATTATTCGCAAGCACCAAAGCGCCAGCCAGTCGGCAGTAGACAAGTTCGTCAACGACAAACGCGACGCCTCCGCGCCGGGATTCGGTCCGACGCTCAACCGTTACGGACCCGGCACGATTCTCGACGCCTCCGCGACGATCGACTACCAGTTCCCCGTCTCTGCCATCGACGCCGGGCGATACGTTACCGTCTTGCAAGCGGAACTGCGCGCTATCGCCGCCCGACTTGTCATGCCGGAATTCATGCTCACGTCCGACGCCTCGAACGCGAACTACTCCTCGACGATGGTTGCGGAAGGTCCAGCCGTCCGCATGTTCCAACGGCTTCAGCACGAGCTGTCCTGCGAAGATGTAACGCTCTTTCAGCGCGCCATTCGCGTTGCCTGCGCCGCCGGTCGCCTGCCGCACGACGTTCTAAGTCAAATTGAAATTCACCCTGTCGCGCCCAGCCTGGCGGTTCGAGACCGTTTGCGAGAAACCCAGGCGGACAAAATCCTCTTTGACGCCGGCGTTTTATCCAAGCAGGAGTTTGCGTTGAGGAATAATCTGGACGGAGGCAGTAGGCAATAGAGAGCTTTTAGCTTCTAGCTCCTAGCTTCTAGCTTGGTTGCTAGTAGTTCTTAGCGTTAATATTTAAAGCCTGAAACTAAAATAACAAAGCTAATAGCTAGTAGCTAGCGGCTAGTAGCTATATAAATACCACGTTTTACCAAGGATTTTACCATGCAACAGATTTTTCATGAGTACTCAGCCGGAGAAGCAAGTTCAATGACGAACGATTCGGATTCCGGTTTGATTTCCGGAGTTAAGATTTTGGGACTGACATCGCGCAACGGCCGCGTTTATCCGCCGGAGGTTCTTCGGAAAGCGGCGCCGCTGTACGAGGGAGCGAAAGTCAACGTCAACCACGTTTCCAAAGAAGCCGCTCGGCTTCCCCGCGATTACCGTGACAGAATCGGGACTGTTTCCAACGTCGTCTTCAAGGAGAACTCCGGGCTGTTTGCCGATTTCCATTACAACCCCAACCACGCCCAGGCGAAACAGCTGCTCTGGGACGCCCACAACGCGCCGAACAACGTCGGATTCTCGCATTGCGTCGAGGCGACTTTCCATCAGGAAAACAACTTGTCCGTTATCGACAAAATCGTTCGCGTTATCAGCGTTGACCTCGTCGCCGATCCCGCTACGACGAATGGGCTGTTTGAGTCGGAAGAAGCGGAGGAAAGCAGTAGGCAAGAGGCAGTAGACAGTAGTGATTCGCCTTCGGCGAATTTAGACATGAGTCAAGAGGCAGTAGGCAATAGTGATTCGCCTACGGGGGAGGAGTGTGTTTACGGGGGGCGGGTATTACCCGCCTTAGTCGCGGACAATGTCCGCTCCCCGGAAGCTCGCTCCCCAGAAACTGACGACCGCTTTGACCATCTGATCGCATCGTTTGAAAAACTGGAAGAGCGACTCGAACAGCTTTGTCAGACGCTTGAAAATCGCGCTGTCAGCGAAGCCGCCCCGCTGTGCCCGCCCTCGGCTTGGCAGCAAACAGCAGTCAAAGAAGAAACGCTCGACGAGTTCGTACGACGACTGAAAGTTAGGTCGTAGGTTAAACAGTTAGGAGTTAGGAGTGAGGAGTGAGGAGCTGAATTCGCCGAAGGCGAATTACTACTGCCTACTGCCTACTGCCTACTGCCTCTAACT
>JAZRTH010000642.1:0-1140 GCA_045651945.1 Thermoguttaceae bacterium | reverse complement strand
GCGTCGATATAAACGCGCCAGATATAAGCAACAGTACTGCCTTGCATAGCGCCGCTTCAAGCGGTCATTTGAAGATCGTTCAATGGCTGGTTAAACAGGGATTGGATTTCAACGCAAAAGACGAAGACGGTTCGACCGTTTTGCATTACGCTGCCAAAGCTGGTTCTTTAGAACTGGTTCAATGGCTGGTTGAACAGGGATTGGATATCAAGACAAAAGACGACGTCGGCGCGACTGCCTTACATTGCGCCGCTCAAAGCGGCAATTTGGAACTGGTTCAATGGCTCGTTGGACAGGGCGCGGACGTTAACGCCAAAGACTATGGCGGCGATACCGTCTTGCACTATGCAGCTGAAAGAGGTTTCTTTGTCCCCGATGCCGGTTTTTTAGAGATCATTCAATGGCTTGTTAAACAGGGCGCTGACGTTAAAGCCAAAGACGATACTGGCAAAACAATTCTGTATGTCGCTGTTGAGAGCAAAAATTTGGAACTGGTTCAATGGCTCGTTGGTCAGGGCGCGGACGTCAACGCCAAAGACGATCTCGGTTTGACGATTCTTCATAACGCCGTCGTTTCTCGTTCTTCTTTGGAAATCGTTGAGTGGCTGGTCAATCAGGGCGCGGACGTCAACGCTAAAGACAATGATGGAGAATCGGTCTTGTTTTATGCTGAATTAAGTGGAACGGATAAAATTCAGCAGTGGCTCAAAGAGCACGGCGCAAAAGTCGAAGTTGAGCAGTAGCGCCCGCTGTCCCGTTTTTATTATCCCAATTTTTATAATCCGTCTGAGATGAAGAAATTTGGTTCATCCGGCAAGTCCGTACCTGTGGGCTAAAAACAGGCGTTTTGCCCGACCAAAATCTCACGCGGAGATGCGGAGACGCAGAGGAGGTACGAGAACCAGCAGGACAGGTGGGCTTTTCTGCGAAAGACATTATTTGGAGGCTTCAGCCGCAAAGCGTAAAGCAAATCTTTACTTCGCGAACTTTGCGAACTAGCGCGTGTGGTTTCTTCGGCGGACTTCGTCCACGACCCGGAAACGTTTTGTGCTGCGGCGCTGATTTTCAGCGGGGCTTTGGACAAGGCGGCGGCAAGCCGCCGCAGTCCCCGACGCAAGAATTGTTTCTCTGCGTCCTTTG
>JAZRTH010000641.1:0-8287 GCA_045651945.1 Thermoguttaceae bacterium | reverse complement strand
AGGAACGCCAGACCCATGGTCAAGCCGTCGCCGCCGGTGTAACCGCCGAACGCTGGCGTCGTTCCACCGTAGCTGCCCTGTGACACTGGGATATCCAATGATGAACTGAACAGTCCAGGAGCTTTCAAACCAATGGTCGCGCTGCGCTGGAATTTAGCGTAATCCGTTTCAACAATGTTTCCATCATCATCGGTAGCCGTTGTTTTTTCAATGGATACGTTACCGTTCTGATTCGATTTAATATTGACGTCGAAGTCAACGCCGACTCTTTCATAGAAGCTGTCGGAAAGGCTGATGAATCGAACTTCAATGGTAACCTGAAGATCTTGCAGACGACGCAGCTGTTCGAGCAGTTCAGCAATGTGTTCGTGGATTTCCTGAGTCTGACGAATAACAAGGCTCAAGTTGGTTTCAAACTTTTCAACAGTGCCTTCGCCCTGTCCGCTGTCTTTCCAGGATTCGGGTTCGACGGTTTTGGTAATCAATTCGATCAAGCTGTCGAAGTCGGCGCCAGAACCGCTACCAAAAGGTCCGGAGTTGCTGGAGGCCGGCGTCATGGGAGAACCCGCTGTCAGGTCGCCGCCCATGGACTGAGCCAAAATGTTGTTATTAACGTTGCCGTTGGTGCGGCTGGCAACCGCAGTGGCGGGAGCCATGATGGAAGATCCAATTCCATTGCCGGACATGCCGTTGTTCAGAGCCAACGCCTGTTTGTAAGCGCCGGACAATCCCAGGTTATCCGTCGGAACGAAGTTCGGAATCGGGATAACGAGGTCGGCAACCGGGTACGTCTTGGTGTACAGCTGTCCTCTGCCGTTTTCTTTGCTTGTGATCTTGAGGACTTCATTCTTGATAACGTAGGTCAGGTCATACGGCTCCAGAATCAGGTCGAGAGCGTTTTTGAGCTGAATGTCGTTAGTCAGAGAAATCGTTACAGGCGTGTCGGAAGCGACTCCAGCAGCGACGAAGCCAGCCGGATCTTTGTAAATATTGACTCCAGACAGAGCGGCGAGGTCGTCCAAAATGGCGCTGATCGGCGTCTGCTTGTAGTCCAGTCGAACGGGCTGTTCGAGCTTCTTCTTGATTTCCAGTTCGCGTTCCGTGTACGGACTCTGTTCGTCGCCCTTGGCGCGGCGTTTGGTAATGTCAGCCCAGGTTCCGCGATCCGGGAAGACCATGTTCTGATCTCGGTCAAGCGGGTTGACAGCGGAACGTTCAACGTCTTCCATAGCGTTGAGGAAGCCTTCGCTCTGCATTTCACGAATCTTCAGACCGTCGTCAACGCGGCGTCGCGTTTTGGTCATCTGGAAAGCGAGGATGCACGCCTGGTTATTGGGATCGAGTTCGTAAGCCTGCTTGGCTTTGAGTTCCGCTTCAGCGTAACGCTGTTCGCGGGTAAGCTGACCAACTTCGTCGATGAGCTTGGCGATCTTCTGTTCCTTTTCGGTCTTATACTGCATCGCGCGAGCGTTGTCTTCGTCAATCTTGCGATTGTTTTCTTCATTGGCGATCAACGCGCCGTTTTGCGTGATGTACAGATTAATTTCGTTTATCATCTGATCGACGTGCGCCAGCAATCGGGCTTTGCGCGTATCGTCCAGAGCGGATTTGTCTACATTTTCTCGAGCCGTTGTCAGGATGGAAACCGCTTCGCGAGGATTGGATTTCCGTAAAGTGCGAGCTTTAGCTTCCTGAGCAGTCAGTTCCGAAGCGACTTTGCTAAACAGCGCGTTCTGTTCTTCCGTCGCTTCCGCGGCTACAGCGGCAGCAGATCCAGGAACAGGAGCAGGCGCGGATTTCGCATTGAGCAGCGTAAGTCTATCGTTAAGCTGACGCTGTGAACTGTAATCCAGTTCGTCTCTGTGCTGAGCGGCTTTGAGGAAAGCGTTAGCAGCAGCTTCAGTATTTCCAGCCTTGAGAGCTTCTTCGCCCTGCAGAAAATAGGTCATGCCTTCGGTCATGGTTGAGGGCTGACCGGGCTGAACGGCGGAAACCTGTTCAACTGCCGTTGCGTCGCGGTTGGAAAGATAGCTGGCGTTGGCAACCGAAGCTCCAGAAGCCATCGCTCGCTGACGCGCGCCGTTGATCTTGTTGAGCATATCCTGCGGTTTAACGTCGTAAGCCGAGTATTCAACATTGAGCCGAGCGGCGTTCATCGCAACGTTTTCTGCAATGTCGTAGCAGCGAAGCTGATACAGCGTGTTCGCCTGATTGAGCAGAACGCGAGCGTATTCTTTCCGGCTGTTCATGTCGGACGGATTATTTTGAACGGAAGCATAAGCGGCTTCGTGAGCGTTAATGTCTTTTTCAACGCGATTGGGCGAATCGTTTTTCGGTCCGTAAGGAACGTTGAGCTGTCGAGCCTGAGCCACTTTGGCGCGCGCGTTGGCAACATCCCCCGTCGCCAGAATTTTACGCGCTTCGAGCAACAGCTTGTCACTCTGCTGACGAACCGCAACCGGTACGTCGCCAGAAGCGGGAGCCGCCGCCATGGTCGCCATCGCCGGAGCTACCGGAGCAGGCTGAGCCGCCGGTGCGGGAGGCAGGTCTGGCAGAGACGGAACCGCCGGAGCGTTCATCGCCATTTGCTGCTGCTTAGCAGCTTGAATGTCGCGCATAAGACGTTCCGGAGTGTCTTCGCCCGGAGCGTAAGCTACTTTCAGCTTCATCGCTTCAGAACAAAGCTGTTCCGCTTTGTCGAGAGCGCCAAGGTTGAGAGAAGAGCGTCCTTCAGCAATGTACTTTTTCGCCAATGCAGAAGCGTTGGTTACTGGAGATACGGCTGGAACGGACGGCGCGCTGTTTTGACCGCGAATGGCAAACGGGTCTTGCGACTGCGTAGACGCCGAAGATCCTTTCGCTCGATCCAGTTCGCGGCGAAGACGTGCCGGCGTGTCCCCGGTGTACAGCGGTTCAAACTGTACGTTGAGGCTTTCCGCCTGACCGATAAGCGTTTCCGCATCGGCGAGCTTGCCTTCATTGATCGCTTGACGAGCGCGCTGAAGTAAATCGGAGCATTGAGCGCGCGCTGCGCCGGGAGCTGCCGATTGCGCTTGACTTTCTTTTGTTGTTACGCAAACAAGCGCGGCAAACAAAAGAACGAACGACAAGGCTTTTACAATACGACCCCAATCGGGACGATAAAAGCTGTTCTTCAAACTTCCTTGTTTTTTCATGACTGTAGCCTTAATGATATTGTAAACTTTTCCGCGGCAGATAGACGTTTTACTTTTACGTCCAAAGCTGACAACTCCGAGCCGCGAGTTCTCCCCGTGAATTGCCAGTTTCCGAACCGTCTTTACATCGCTTGCGCTCTGATTTCCCTGACAGTTCGGACGCCCTTGTTTGGGAAAATTCTCGATTGGAATAACTGAAACATCTCCGACGTTCATTTTCCGTTTCCGATTTTCGTTCCCCATAGCGTTTATGGAATCCCTCCACTAAAACGCTATACAGGGGCGTTCAATTTATATTTTCGTCCGGATTAAAAAAGAAATAAATAAAAATTTCGACAATTTGCTGAAATTCGATAAAAATTCTCTACATTTCCTTTAAATCCGACCTTTTTGAGCGTTCCTTTTTACAAATATGCAATGGCAATTGTTGTCATTAATATATTCGTTACAAATTAACGCTCATGGGCAGCATAACTTCTGCGTTTTCGTCCCATTTGGTCTGAAAACAAGAAATTATTATCAACGGAATAGCAAATTTTCCCTCTTGCGACAAGAGCAGTTTTTTGAACTTTTACAGATTCTAAAAGATTTATCAGACAAAATTCTTGTGTATTTTCGTTTAAAGAATTCCGGTTAAATAAGATATGCAATTATAGAAGACTAGAGAAAGTGAGCGAACTTTGCGGAGGGTCGACGTCCTCGTCGACCGCAGGCGTCCTCGCCTGCCAATGGTACATCGACCCCTCCTCCTATTCCCTATTCCCTATTCCCTATTCCCTATTTCCGACTCCCTCTTGCCCCGTGGGTTAAAACCCACGGCTATTAATATTGAACCGCTACGCGGTTCTAGCGGAACGCTTCGCGTCTATTTCCTATTGCCTACTGCCTACTGCCTCTTTATTCTTCCTCCGCTGACGAATAATTGACGTCTTTTCCGGCGAGCCATTCCAGATAGGCGTCTAAAAAGCCCTGGATGTTGCCGTTGAGAACCGAGTGGAAGTTGCCGACGAGGTACCCGGTTCGGGCGTCTTTGACTCTCTGGTCTGGGTGAAGGAAGTAGTTTCGAATCTGGCTGCCGAACCCGACTTTCGCCTTGGACTGGTAATGCTCGTAAGCCATTTCCTCGCGTTTGTCTTCTTCGATTTGCGCCATTTTCGCTCGAAGCATTTTCCAGGCGGTGGCGCGGTTTTTGTGCTGTGAGCGTTCGTTCTGACACTGGACGACGATTCCCGTCGGAATGTGGGTCAGACGAATGGCGGACGACGTCTTGTTAACGTGCTGACCGCCGGCGCCGGACGACCGGAACACGTCTTCCCGGACGTCTTCCTCTTTGATGTCGATTTTTACGGAATCGGCAATGTCCGGCATGACGCCTACGGACGCGAAGCTGGTCTGTCGCTTTCCTTCTGCGTTGTACGGACTGATTCGAACCAGCCGGTGCGTTCCGGTTTCTCCCTTGAGGTATCCGAAGGCGAACGGGCCGCGAATGATAATCGACGCGCTGTTGATGCCCGCCTCCTCGTTGTCCTGCCGGTCGATGATTTCGACCTTGTAGGAGTTCATTTCCGCCCAGTTTATGTACATTCTTAAGAGCATTTCCGCCCAGTCGTTGGCGTCGGTGCCGCCGTCGCGCGCCTGAATGGAAACGATAGCCGCGTTGTTGTCGACCGGACCGGAGAGAAGCGATTTCACGCTCAGCTCTTCGAGCGTCTTTTCCATCTTGTCGATTTCCGCAACGGCTTCGTCAAAACAGGACTCGTCCTCTTCGGCGATTTCCATAATGGCGTCCATGTCGTCACAGGCGGCAAGAGCCTCGTCAAACGGCTTGATAACGCCTTTTGTCGCCTTGAGTTCGTCCATAAGCGCCTGCGCCTTGTCCTGATCGTCCCAGAATCCGGGCTGCCCCATAAGGTTTTCGATTTCCCGGGCGCGAGCGGCTCTGCCGTCGCAGTCCAAAGACGCGCGCAGTTCCATCAGCTTGGCTCGAGCCTGCTTGGCGCGATCGTAGTATTTCTGTTCCATTATATTATTGCTTGCTTATGATTGTTTTTCTATTAATTATTATAGTCTTGATTGTACCAGAAATTTGTGTTTATTCAAGGAGGCTTGAAAAGGGTTCTGGTTTATCATAAAAAAACAAATCATAGAATTTTTAACAAAATTGAAAAAAACTTTAAAAATGATTCACAGTCTCTTGAGTTGATTCGTAATAAGAGTATAATCAATACTAAAATTCAGAAAATGAACTTTAGTCAAACACGGTAAAAGAATTATGGAACAAATTCAAGTTGTCAACAATAACGGTAAATACGATTGCAACATTGACATCACAACGGAAGAATGGATTGATATATTAAAAGATTCTGATTTAACGCCTTCTAACACATGGAAGGCGTTATTGGGCTTTTATTACAGTCCTAATCATACTGCGAACTGTAAAGAACTGGATAATGGCAACCCCAATGCGTACAAGAATCCAATTAGTTCATTTGGCAAGCTGGTTCAGGACAAGTTAAATCGTTTTCAAGTTTTAACAACAAAAGGAAAAGAGGGGGATTATTTTATTATCCCCATGACGGGATTCGATAAGAAAATTGCATTTGAATGGACTCTTCGCCCAGAGTTAGTTAAAGCAATTGAGATATCACTTAAATTTCAAGAAAAATTGATCCCTGAAGCGATTGAACAGTATAAACAAAAGCTTAGAGATGACCATTTTTATTGGGATGGAAAACCGGGGAGTTTTGGAGAGAAATATAAATGGGAAGCGATTTCACATTTCCAGAAGAATTGGGATATTGATGCGCCAGATTTTGCAGAGATGTTCAAAGAATCGACTTCAAAAACCCGAAATTTGCTCGATAGTATAGGCTTTCCCCGCGCTATGATGCTGGATTTTGCGAGTTTTCAGCCAAAGCAAGTAGAAGATATGTTTCGAAATCTGTTCGATGAGAACATTGATCTACAACAACGCGTTGATAACTTCAAACAAGAAGCAAAAATCCTGTTAGAAAAATATCGTTCTTCTCATCCAGAAGCCCAAAAAGCAAATAATCATTTTCAAGATACCAATACAATAAGTACGTATCTGTGGTTTAGATATCCAGATAAATATTACAAATACGCCCCTGGTATTTATTGTTCTAACAGACTGAAATTGGGTCTTTATCAATACTATATTAAAGATAGAGACAGAACAAGTGATTCCATGCTTGAAGGCTTTGCAATGTACGATAAAATCCGTGCAAAGTTAAAAGAAGACAAAGATCTTGTCGATATGATAAATTTTCGCGTAGGCGACCTTCATCTCGAGAAAGATTTTGAAGATGATTTTCGTACTGCAACAATTGATTTCGGCTATTTCGTTTCCGAACACTTCCATTCCAACATTCAACCAAATCAGGAGAACGCAACCATGTTTGAAAATCCCTATCAAGATATCGTCAATCTGCTCCGTTTCAAGAAGAACGTCATTCTTCAAGGCGCGCCGGGAACGGGTAAGACTTATTCCACCGCGGCAATCGCATTGGGACTCTTGGGCGTTAAAAACGTCGATTACAACGATCATGCCGCGGTAATGGATAAATACAACGAATACCTTGAAGATGGAAACATTTTCTTTACAACGTTCCATCAATCCATGGATTACGAGGATTTTGTGGAAGGGTGGAAACCGATAATATCCAAAGACGACGAAGGCAACTCGCTTGTAACGTATGAAGTTGAGGACGGCATTTTTAAAGACGTCTGCAATAGCGCTTCTGACGAAGACAAACGCGATTCAGATGAAGATGAAATTGATAATGACTGTCAGTGCGACGATTCCTTCATTACAAATGAAGACCATACCGTATGGAAAATTATTTTAGGCGGTACGAAGGATAACGAGATTCGTGAAAAATGCCTCAAAGACGGTTTGATCTCAGTTGGTTGGGATTATGGAGATGTCGATTTCAGTACATTTAAATTTCCTAACGTTAAAGGAGATGGCAGTCGAACCTTGCCGGCATTCCAAAAGGATATGAAGAAGGGCGATATTGTTGTTTCAGAGTATGAAAAAGACTCCTTTGATGCAATCGGAATCATTCAAGGCGATTACCAATACGTTGACAATGCCGTCGTTGAAGATTCAGATTTCAACTATGTAAGAAAAGTCAAGTGGATTTTTAAAGGAAAACGAAAAATTCGACCTTTGAATAATAATACAAATTTTAACAGAGATACTGTTAGTCGAATGCCAAATATCAATCGGCAAAAACTGAATAGTTTTCTTGCAAAATATAAAAATGTCGCAGAGCAAACTGATAACAATTCAGAAGAGCAAAAAGAGAATAATGCAAGTTCTCCTGTCATCCTTATCATTGACGAAATCAACCGCGGCAACGTTTCCAAGATTTTTGGAGAGTTGGTAACGTTATTAGAAGCAGATAAGAGAAGCGGCTGCGACCACCCGATTACAGTAACTTTGCCATACTCAAAGAAAGAATTCAGCGTTCCGTCTAACGTTTACATTATTGGAACGATGAACACGACTGACCGCAGTACTGGCACGCTTGACTACGCTATTCGCCGTCGTTTTGCCTTTGTAACTCTTCCTGCAGACCGCGAAGCAATTCAACTGGATATTGCCAAAGAACTTTTTGACGATATTGAGTTGTTTATTGAGGATAATTGCCCTAAAGACATGGATATTGCCGACTTGATGGTTGGACACAGCTATTTCATGACGGAAAATGAAGACGAATTGGAATTAAAGATTAAATACGAAGTCGTTCCTCTGCTCAAGGAATACTGTAACGATGGGTTGCTAACCTGTTCTCAAGAGGAACTTAACGAACGTATTGAAGCGTGGGAAAATCTTGAAGTCTTTGACGATTCCAGCGTTGAAACCGAGGACGAAGACAACGAAGAAGACGAAGATCAGGAGTAATATTCATGGATAATCCATTATATCTTCCTGAACATTTCGCTCTGCCTGACGAATCGGAGTCCAAGAAACGCGATGGCAGCTATAAAGACAATCCGCTGCTTCGCTGGGATTTGTCAATTTACGCCAACCTCTTGGAAGGCGTAGAAAGAAAACGAGACGACAAGTCCTTTGAGTGGCAAAC
>JAZRTH010000640.1:0-2123 GCA_045651945.1 Thermoguttaceae bacterium | reverse complement strand
TTGCCAGTTCGTTTGTTCAAGCAGAAGAGCCGCCGTCAGACTCGCCCAAGGCGCGGCTGACGTTTCCGATTCTCTTTACAGCGCGGCACAATTATCAGGGCTTGCATATTTACGACACGTTTTATCAGTGGCGCCGCGGCGTGAAGAATCCGGGCGTCGGCGGGATTTACATTCTCGAAAACCCGGCTGACCCGCCAGGGCAGTATCGGATTCGACCTCTTATCGACCCGACGACCAACCCGACGCTGGGCGACGGCATCTACTTTGATCCGGCTCTGTCCTACGACGGCAAGACGATTCTGTTTTGTTACAAGGGGACGCCCAACGGGAACTCGATTATTTACAAAATCAACTTGGACGGGACGGGGCTGAAACAGCTGACCAACCTCGACGCTCAGGGGAATCCGTACAAAGGTTCCGGCGGCGGACATCACGACGTTCGCCCCGCGTGGCTGCCGGACGGGAGAATCGTCTTTACGTCCACGCGATACAGCGGTCTTGTGCCGTGCGCCAACAACGGCGTGGCGATTCTTCACGTCATGAACGCAGACGGGTCCGACATTCACACGATTTCCGTCAACAATGTAACAGAATTCGACCCGTCTGTTTTGCCGGACGGCAGAATTCTCTTTGGCCGCTGGGAGTACATCGACAAAAACGCGCTGACGATTCAAAGTCTGTGGTCTGTCTATCCGGACGGGACAAACGAAACGGCGTTCTTCGCCAACAACATGGTTTTCCCGGAAGCGATTCTTCAGGCGAAGCCGGTGCCCGGCAGTCCGAATCTGGTTGTCGGGACGTTCGCGCCGCACAACGCCCCGCCTCGCGGGACTATCGCGTTTATCGACATCTCTGCCGGCGTTCAGAATTCCGTCTCCGGGAAGAACGACGAGAAGGCGATAACCAATCTCGAGTACCCGGACAAGCCGACGTACGACCGCGGGCAGTCCTGCGACCCGTGGGCGCTGGACAACACGCTGGTTCTCTATTCCGGACAGATCGACAACCTGACCAACGGCGGGCGGCTCAATTCGCTCATGATTATCGACGACAAGGGGAAGAAGACAGAGCTTTTATCCAGCGCGACGATTGACCTTCACAACCCGATTCCGATTGTCCCCCGCCCCGTCCCGCCGGTTCTGGTTGACAAAACCGACCGCAGCAAGACAACCGGCAGTTTCTTTGTAACAGACGTTTACCAGAACCTCGCAGGCGTCAAACGGGGAGACGTGAAATGGCTGCGCGTTATAGAAGAGACGTCTCGCGTCAGCGCGTCGCCGGGCAGCAACGGGCTAAACCAGACGTTTTCCATCTCCGCCGCGATGGCGTGGAGTCCGAAAATCTATCACGGCATTGTCCCCGTCTGCGAAGACGGAAGCGTCTGCTTTGTAGCCCCGTCCGGACGCGCGGTTTACTTCCAGCTTCTCGACGAGAATTATCGCCTTATCCGTTCCATGAGAACGTTTATTCAGGCGGCGCCCGGTACAGCACGAAGCTGTACAGGGTGTCACGAATACGGTCCGCCGAAAGGCGAAGTCGGAGAGCTGAAGATGGCAAGCAAACATCCTCCGCTGGTTCCTCAAGACGAGTCCTGGGGGAGCGGCTATCTGGACTACCCGTCCATGATTCAGCCGATTCTCGACCGGAAATGCGTTCGATGTCACGGCGGAGACGAGGGCATCGCCGCTGGGCTGGACTTGTCCTCCGCCCCAACGAGGCTGTTCAACATCAGCTACGACAACCTCACCTCCCGCCGGGAAAAGCAGTATCATATTGATTTGATTTCCGGTATCTGCTGTATGAACGGCACGGCGTACTGGTCTTGCCGGATTTTTCAGCCGTACGAACATGGCTCTGGAAATGCCCCCCTGGCGGACAAGATTCTCAACGACCCGACGCACAAGGATTTCCTGACCAAAGAAGAGCGCGAGCTGCTCTTTACGTGGATTGACAGCAACGGCATTTACTACGGGACGTGGAACTACACGGCATCCGGCCCGATTCTGCGACCATGGGAACAGGCGGCGAATCAGATTCGAGAGGTCATGAAAAACTCCAGCTGCAAGGAATGTCACGCTGACGAGAAGGGAAATATCGCCCGGTTTGAAAACGACTGGATTAAC
>JAZRTH010000639.1:0-1734 GCA_045651945.1 Thermoguttaceae bacterium | reverse complement strand
AAAGAACACAGAGAACACAAAATAAACTTTAAAACTTCGCGAACATCCTTCGCGACTCCGCGGCTCCGCGTGAGTTTTTTTCCGGGAGCTTACGCATCCCGGCTCGCCTGTCGCTCACTCCGAACTTTCCCTCTCACCCCTGTTGACATCAAAGCTTAAATTCGGTAAAATAAATAGTGGTAAGATTTGAGTGGTTAGTGGTAAGGACGCGAAGCGTCTCACTAAATCCCTTCAACTTACCACTAACCACTTACCACTAACCACTTCCTCACAACGGAGAATTCACTGCCATGAAACGACGTCTGTTTATTCAAACTGCCGCGGCGGGAGTCGCAGCTGCGTCTGCAACGGTTACCCGCGCGGAAAGCGCCGAAGCGGACCTTAGCCCGGTTGGGCTTGTCAACTTAACGCCGCAGATTAAAACGTCGCGCGTTGGGTTCGGAACAGGCGTTCACGCCGGCATGCGTCAAAGCAACATGCACCGCATGGGAAACGGCATCGGCGTCGAGAACATGCGGTACGCCTACGACTGCGGAATCCGGTTTTTTGACATGGCGGACTCGTACGGCACGCATCAGTTCGTCGCGGAAGCCCTCAAAGGCAAACCCCGCGACAGCTACACGTTAAGTACAAAAATCTGGTGCTATCCCGGCGGCGGCATTCCGGAAAAAGAACGGCTTCCGGCAGACCAGCTTATCGAACGATTTCTTAAAGAACTCAATACGGACTACATCGACCTGATCAATATTCATTGTCTCATGTCGCCGGACTGGGTGGAACGATTCGAGTACCAGTTCGAACCCATGGAAAAGCTTAAGAAAAGAGGACTCATTCGCGCTCACGGCGTTTCCTGTCACGCTCGAACCGCGGCGGAGATTGCGGCAAAGCACCCCTGGGTCGATTCCATGCACCTGCGTCTGAATACTGAACGGCAGCGAATGGACGGCGACTGGGATCAGAACGTCGAAATTGCCAAAACCGCCAAAGAAAACGGCAAAGGCGTTATTATCATGAAAGTTCTTGGCGAGGGAACGATCAACACGCCCGAAGGACGCAAACGATCCACAATCGCCGTTACCAGAATGCCGTACAAAGACGTGATGATCGTCGGCTTTGAAGCCAAACAGCACATCGACGAATTCCTCGAAAACGTCGCAGAAGGTCTGAAGTTAGAGGCTAAAGAATAGAGAGACCGTAAAACCTCACGCGAAGTTTTAAAAAAACAGACGCGAAGCGTTCATTTAGAACCGCGTAGGCGGTTCAATATTTCTAGCCGTGGGTTTTAACCCACGGAAAATGAAAGGCGGTAACGGAGTTCGCGAAGCGAACGTAGTTACGCTTTGTTCGAAGCGTGCATACCAAAACGACGAAACCGAAAACCTCCTCTGGATGTAGCCCGTCCCCGGGCTACAACTTGACGGCGAAGCCGTCAAGAAATGCGGAAGCCTCCAAAAATCTTTAGAGCGTGTCAACCCCTCCGACCCGCGGGTTCGCGGACATCCTGTCCGCAAAAGAAAACAAGACCCACTGACTATCTAAGACGCAGTCGAAAACCTTTCTGGATCGCGGACGTAAGTCCGCAACAGAAATTGCGGAAGCCTCCGGAAATTTACGAACGCGGAAAGCCGCGCCGCCCCGTTGGATCGCGGCTGTCTCAGCCGCCAAAGTTTTTTAGCCGCAAAGAACGCAAAGTTCGCAAAGAAACAATCAGCGCGAATCCGTGTTTTCCCGGGC
>JAZRTH010000638.1:0-5711 GCA_045651945.1 Thermoguttaceae bacterium | reverse complement strand
AATTAATTAGAATCGTTCCTCTTTCCAGCGTCCGGTGGCGATGTATCCCGCCATGAGGAAAACGGTAATAAACGATGCCAGCGGGGAGGCGAACCCGATTCCGTAAAGCGTCGCGCCTGCCATGCGGCTGACAAACCAGGCGAACGGGATTCGAGCTGCGAACGTTGGAATGACGTTCATCATCATGGACGTGCGGGTATGTCCGCTGCCGTTGAGAAAGCCGTTGCTGGAAAAGACGAATCCCAAAACCAGAATCTCAAAGCAGAACGAACGCATGTACTGCGATCCCGCCGCGATAACGTCCGGATCTCTGGTAAAGATGGCAAACGCCGATTCCGGGAAATATCTCATCCAGACGAAAAGCCCGATGCCAATCAGGGTCGAGTAGAAAACGCTCAGCTTGAAAAACTGCAAGGCGCGGTCGAACTTCTTCGCCCCGATGTTTTGCGCTGTAATGGGCGCCATCGCCATACCCATCGACATGGCGGGCAGCAGAATAATCCCGTTCAGACGTCCGCAGACGCCGTACCCGGCAGAGGCGTTAAGCCCGAATTCGTTCACAATAGCGAAAATAATCATGAACGATAAGTCGATTAAAATAGACTGAATCGCAATCGGCATACCAATTGCCAGCAGTTTTGTAACGTGCGCTTTATCGAGTTTCAGATTGTTCCAATGGAACTTAAATATCAACGGGTGATAATGCAAATAGCCCAGCGTCAAGACAGCGCCGATCGCCTGAGACGCGACGGTGGAAATCGCCGCCCCGGCTGCGTCCAGATGAAAAACGCCGATTAAAACCACGTCGCCGATAATATTGCAAACGCACGCCGCGGCAACGCAAATCATGGGATAAACCGAGTTCCCGACGCCGCGCAAAATCCCGGACGGGACGTTGTATCCAATTGTAAAAATCAGCCCGGCGGAACAGATATAGATATACGTCAGCGCGCCGTTATACGCTTCTTCCGGCGTGTTGATAAACTTCAGCAGTAACGGCGCCAGCATGAACGCCAGCCCCGTCATGACAAGCGTTAAGAGGAAAAACAGCGTCAAAGAAGAGCCGATAAACCGCTGCAGGGACTCGAAATCTTTCTCGCCGAAGTATTTCCCGATAATAACCGTCATGCCGGTTGACAACCCGATTACGAAGAGCATAAGCAGCATCATCGCCTGACCGCCGTTGGCGACGGCGGCGGTCGACTGCGCGCCTGTACAAAACTGACCGATTACCAGCAAGTCCACCGCCATGTACATTGCCTGCAAAAGATTGGCAATGAAAAACGGCAGAGCGAAGGTAAACAGTATCCTGGTAGGCGATCCGACAGTTAAATCGCGTTGTCCATCCATATTGGACAACTATTATTCCCTAAATGCCAGAATTGTCAATAGGGCAGGGGAATTATTTTCTTTTCCGCCAGTACATCAGCCCGACAACCCCAAGCGCCATCAGCGCCCAGGTCGACGGTTCCGGAACGGCGTTGGGATCAAGGGTTGCCGTAATAGCATACGTTCCATCTCCCAATTGGGTGTACTGCAAATCGGTGAAATAGTAAGATCGGACGAAATTGTCAATAAAGTCGTCTCCAAAATTGGCGCTGTTATTCGCTTGTAAAATTACGTTCAACGTATCCCCGCCTACGAGAGAACTGTTTTCGTCCAGATCGAGGTAGATGAACGACCCGGGCTCAAACGTTGCATTGCCGGTTACAATCAGCTGGTCAGCCGCTGGGTTTCCTTCTTCGTCAGTTCCAACTTCCATTAGCAGGATTGACCCAGGATTGAGTGTAAAACTACCATCAATAGTCAGCGTCCCAATGGAATTGCCCGGCGAGAACGTCGCTTTTGTATAACTTCCTTCTTCAAGTTCTTCTCCAATTATAAGAGAGCCTTTGAAATACGTTTTCATATCCAGACGACCGGAGGAAACAACCAGGCTTTGAACGTCAACAGCGCCCGCAGCAGAGTTAATTTGCAGAAGCCCGTCGCCGGTCTTTTTCAATTCGTGTTGACCGGAAATGCCGCCGGTGAGAAGTAGTTTCTTTCCTTCGGCGACTTCAATCACGCCATCGGCGTTGAGTATTATAGGTTTGGCAAACGTTGCCGTCTGTTCGTCGCCTTCGGTAAACCGAACGCCTATCTTTGGCGTTCCGTCAATAGTCCAACTATCTAAAGAAATATCTATCGAATTGGGAAGATAATACTTGTTCTGATAAAAAGCAATTTCTGCGAACCCGACTTGACCGCCGGCGCCGTCTTTTTCATAGCGTGCGAATGCATTATCCAACACCGTCAAACGAGCGGAGTCAGAGATGTATTTACCGTCCAGGGAAAACGTAGCGTAATGAGAGGCGTCTGTATTTTGGTCAATTCGGAACTCGTCCGCAAAAACCACTTGACCGTCGTTAAACAGTTCCAGAATGAAATCGGTCATCTGGTTGCTCGCTGTATCATTGCCCCAGACAGAGAAACTGTCGTACGTACCTTTCGGCAAAGTTAAATCAATGGTTGGTGAAATGCCGTTATCAAAGTAGTTAGAACCGCTTGTTTTGGTATGCCAATTTTCACCGCTATTGGTTCCCGTCCCATCAAAAAGATTACTTAATGGAGCGTCAGACGCGGTTTCTGACGCTAGTGTAACAAACGCCCCGTTGGTTGGTCGAATCAGTACATTGTCATCACACAAAGAACCGTTGTACAACTCAGGCGTTGTCGGAAGATCCACTTCAAGATTCGAGAAGAACACTCCTCCTATGCCAAGTCTGTCTCCGCCGCCGGGAGCAATTCCCCAGAAGTTGCTGGTTACGGTCATTTTAACAGATGTAACGTTTTCAACCTCTGGAAATGAAAAGCCATTTTGAACGCCGTAATTGCAATCGGTCATTGCAAAATTATGAGTATACTGATTTCCGGCGTTATCAAAAATATCCAATTGGAAATCCTTGAGTGAATTGCCATTAGCAGAGTAGGTCAGAATGTAAACGCTGGAAAGCGTTACAGGAGTATCATAATTAAACGTGAGTACAGGATTCGCGTTAGATCCGTTATAATAACCATTGGTCGTATCTGCAGCGTTTGTAACCCACTCTGTACTCATTTTCGTATCATAAAGGTTTCCCAGAGAGCGACCGCTAAGGGTTGTAACATTCACCGATGCTGAAGTGGGATTCTTTAAATAAGACTCAACGTTAAACATCACGTCTGCAACGCCAACGCGGTCGCCATTGTAATTACTTGTCATAGTAATTTTGGCATATCTGGCTTGAACAGGTTCGGAAAGAGTCAAAGTCGTCGCGCCGGTTTTAGCAACAGTAAACTCCTGCGTATGAACAGGCGTTCCAGAAAGCGCAGGCGTGTCGTAGAGTTCTACTTTCATACCTTTAACGCTATTTCCACCTACGCTGTAAGCCGTTACGTCAAGAGAATTGACTGTAAGAACGGCGCCCAAATCGCAAAGAACCATTGGGGTATAGTCATACACTACGCCATCAACCGTTTGTGTAAATATGTAAGCGCTGCTGCCATTACTTTGCTGTGAACAATACTGTTGAGATGTATCGCCATTGCTGAAGCGGGCATTATTATAGTAATTATTAAAAGACGCCCCATTCAAGGAGTTAATGCGAGCCGCGTAAATCGTATCCGCCTGAGCCGAGCTTGCCAGAAAAAGCCCCAGCAAAAGGAAAGCGATTCCACCGAATGTTAAAAGGCGGACGAAGGAAAAACGATTTTGGGAGTTGGACATATTTTTACTCCGATAATGGGTAAAAAGAAAATTATTGATGGTTTTATACTTAATATACATTATACACACAATTATGCAGGCGTGAAGGAGAAAATAAAAGATTTTTTGGAAAAAGTTGGAGAGATGAGAAGATAGAGAAGATAGAGAAAAGAAATGAAAGGCGGTAATGGAGTTCGCGAAGCGAACGGAATTACGCATTCGCCGGAACGGCGAACAAAACGTCGGAACAACCATAAACCAAAGACATTTCCAATTGATGGATGGCGGTAACGGAACGTCGGTTTGGTAAAATCGATGTGGTATCGTAATTCCAGCGTTTCGGTTCGCCGTTGGCGAACTGCGTAATTCCGCTCCCGATGGTCGCTCCATTACCGCCTTCCATCGCAAGCGCTCCCCGCCGTCACTTCGTCGTCTTGAGGATAAACGATTTTACCGCGTCGTTGAGGTCGGCGTCTGTTACAAAACGGATTCGGACGATGTCGCGTTTGGCTTTGGAGTCGTCAAGTTCAATGTTGTTTCCGATCGACAGCAGCTCTCCAACGGAATATTTGTTCTTTTCGACTTCAATATCCAACCGGACGGCGTCGGTCTGTTTGGTCGAAACGCGACCCCAAATCGATTTGCGTCCGGAAAGTTTAATCGGGACGACGCATTTGTTCGTCCAGCCGAACTCGGCGTCGTTGAACGTCTCTTCCAGCCACGTTACAACGGAGTTGAGAAGCGCCGCTTTCCATTTGGGACGTCGGTTTTTATGGAATCCCTTGGACGGCATTAAATGCCACGTCCGCCCGAGAACTTTCCACGGTTCCGCGTTGGCAGAAATGATATTGAGCTTCGGCTTTTCCTCCTCTTGCTCATCCGATTGCGTTTCCGGCTTCGGGGCGTCTGTTACATTTTCTACAGTCGCGCTCTCATCTTTTGGTTCCGGCTTGTCGAGCAGTTCGTCGGCAAAGGCGTTGATGGCTTTGTCGATAAACGCCCAGAATTCCGGTCGGTCGATTTCCCGCAGGTAATGGACTTTCATCTCGATTTCCTGGAATCGCGGGTCGTGAGCCGTTTCGATCTTGACGCGGGAATGCGCTCCGTAGAGCGGCAGTTCCGGCATGTCGTTGAGCGGCTTGAGGTCAAGCTGTTTGTCAAGTTCCTCTTGCGTAAAGACGCCCCGGGGAACCTGGACTTTGAGCTTGAGCAGCCATTCTTCGTTGGTGATGGCGCGGAAGAACCAGAACATCGGCTTTTTCGGCGCGGCAACGCTGACCGTGGCCCGGTCGCCCCAGTCGGGAATGCCCAGCAGTTCTTTCGCGTCGATATAGTCGACGATATGCGTTAAAATCGCGCCGTCCCACCGGCAGGCGTTCCCGTTTCGGGCGACGCGCTGCTGCGTGTGCCATTTGACGCCGTCTGATTCCCACGGGGCTTTTGCGTCCAAGCCAATAGCTCCGTAATCGATTGTGCGTTCAATTTCAACCTCAGTCAGAGTCGGAATCGGCTGTTCGACCCGGTCGTATTTCTCCCGTTTGACGTACGTCCCGGACTCCAGTTCCGGAACCAGCGCCCGCCCGGTATAGGAGACAAGCCCTTTCCCGGACTTCTGCTGACGCTTTGTGTATTCCGCCAGATTTTCCGGCGTCCCGGCAAAGACAATCTCCCCGCCGTCTTCCCCGGCTTCCGGACCGAGGTCGATAATCCAGTCCGCCGTTTTGACGATGTCGAGGTTATGTTCAATCACGACGACCGTGTTGCCCAGGTCAACCAGACGCTGTAACACTTCCAGCAGCTTGGCGAGGTCTTCAAAATGAAGACCGGTCGTCGGTTCGTCGAGAACGTAAAGCGTCCGCCCGGTGTCAGGCCGCGACAGTTCCGACGCCAGCTTGATTCTCTGCGCTTCGCCGCCGGACAGGGTCGGGGCGGGCTGACCCAGCGCGAGGTAATCCAGCCCAACGTCGCACAGCGTTTGAAGGATTCG
>JAZRTH010000637.1:0-9998 GCA_045651945.1 Thermoguttaceae bacterium | reverse complement strand
GGAAAAGCCGGGGCGGCCGATCGCCTGAAAATACGAGACGCTGACAATCTGGTATCCGGAAGTCGCCATCATGAGCAGGCAGATTCGCAGCGCGGGAACGCCGTCATTGAGCAGGCGCTGATGTTCTTCCGTAAGAAAAATGCTCATGACCTCGCGGGGGAAGAGCATGATAATCGCAAACCCAATCGTCGAAATAACAGTCGCGCCGACAATCGCCCCGCCAAACGCCTGACGAACTCGCCCCCACTGCTCCGCGCCGTAATTGTAGCCGATAATTGGCTGCGCGCCTTGGGACAGACCGGTGATGAGCATAAACACAATTAACGAAATGCGAATCACAACGCCCATGATCGCGACCGCGTCCTGACCGCCGAAATGGCTGAGCTGATAGTTCAACACCGCCGCCTGAATGCACGCCGTCGCCTGCATCGTCCACGGCGCCAGACCGATTCGCAGTATCGGCAACACCGTTCGCTTTCTCAGCTGAAGCGTACCCCAATGGAATCTCAGCAGACTCTTCTTTGTGAAGAAGAATCCCATGACCCAAACCGCCAGAATCAGGTTGGAAATCGCAACCGACAGTCCTGCCCCGACTGCGCCCCACTGGAGCCAAACGATAAACAGCCAGTTGAGCGCCACCGACGACAGCGCGACCGTTATAACAGAGTTCATCGCCACGCGCGGGTTCCCTTCCGCTCGGATGATGTTGTTAAATCCAAATCCGAGATTGGCGAAAATCGAGCTGGCAACTGTAATAAATGTATACGTCCACGCCATATCAAATACCGCGCCCTGAGCGCCGGACAATCTCAACAGCGGAGCAAGAAAGATAAGCTGGAGGATAATTTCAATTGAACAGAGCGTTAGCGTTAAGATCAGAGCGTTTCCCATCGTCTCTTCCGCTTCATAATGGGATTTTTTCCCCAGCCGGAGCGAGACCAAAGCCGCCGAACCGATGCCAACCAGAGTCCCAAACGCTATCGTGATTACCTGAAACGGCGTCGCGTACTGAACCGCCGCCACGGCGTCCGGTCCAAGAACGCGTCCAAGGAAAATCCCCGTTATTATGTTTGTAACGCCCTGCACCGCCATTCCAATCATTGCTGGAATGCAGTATTTCCAAAGCAAACGGTAGACGGACTCTTCTTCAAACGGAGACACGGGGGGAGGGAGTGGGAGGATTGGAAGGCGGTAATGGAGTGAGCGAAGCGAACGGAATTACGCATTCGCCGGAACGGCGAACAAAACGTTGGGTTCTAATTATTTGGTTCGCCTTCGGCGAACTGCGTAACTACGCTCCCGTTGGTCGCTTCGTTACCGCCTTTCATTAATAATATAAGCCCTGCTGAGGAGTAGCAGGGCTTGGCATGTACATAGCAATCTGAAAATGTTACAGAACGTCGTCTCTAACATCCCTTCCATGGGTAAGATTTCCAAATTGCAATTAAGTCAACATTAAATCAGAGAATGCCTCCATGTGTGCGAATCGGCGTAGCGTGGCTGGGTTGGTCCAAAAGCCAGAAACGCTGCCATTCGTCGCGAACAAGACGGAGGTTTTCTGATGTATTAATCAATTCGCCTGTACGCTGTTTCGGATCGCCGCTGTATGCAGGAATAAGGCAACCAGTGGAGCCCAATAATGTAAAACTCAATACTAATAACAGGATAATCTTGCGCATAATCTGTTTCTCCTCTTATGAGATGAAGCGCGTTTATGTTTTCTCGGTTTTGCCTGTGGACTTACAATTCCACAAGACTTAAAACCCATAAATGTTTTAACTACTCTGTTATTATCGGCTGATTGATTCTTGTTCTCCAGTAAATTTTAACGATTTTCCGATTTCTTACCCAGGCAATAAAGGATGTGTTGAAAAACGCGCCTTTATTTCTTGTTCTTTTGGACTTTTGCTTCCATACCCTTGCCAGCTTTGAAGGAAATGACCTGCTTTTCCGGCGACTGAACGGATTCACCCGTTTTCGGGTTTCGAGCTTTGTGCGCCCGACGTGTGCGAACTTCAAAGACGCCAAAGTTTCGCAGTTCAATGCGTCCTTCCTGAGCTAAAGTTTCGCCAATTGCCTCAAAAGTCATCTGGACAATGTCCTTCACTTTAAACTGGGGTAAATCTATTTTGTCCGATATAATTCGAACAATGTCTTTCTTGGTCATAACAATTTTTCCTTTTTCTTAAAACGACGGACCACAACGATCAAAATAACTCTATAAAAAGCGTTCTCAATTCGTCTGTTTATTTAGAACGCGTTATTTTTAATTTACACGCGACAGATTGTCGGGACTAAAAAAGGGATTTTTTTCAATTAATTTCCATATCATAACAATGTAATTTTAGTACGGCATTGAATAACTACCGGTTCATTTCAGATTTTCATTTTGCCATATAAATTACATTTATTACCAATTATAATACTAATTCTTTGAAAAAATCAAGGGTTTAGACCGGTTTTTTTGAAAAATTTATAAAAAAATAATTAAAACAGCTTTTGCTGTTATTCAAACGCCAATTTGGGAGTTATAATTAACCCATCATGGATAATTTAAGCATTTTACAATAGACGTTAGTGAGAATACGTTCATTTACGACGTAGAAACGTTCTATTTTACCACTAAACCACCCCATTTAATCATGAAACTTTCCCCTTTGCCATCGAAACAAGTTTTGGATTTGTATTACCTGGACGCGCGATGTCAGCTTTTGGAAGTTGCCGCGCTGCTGGACCGCGTTGACCGCGGCGACGTCAGCGCCGTTGCCGACGACGGACGCCTTCAACGACTTCGCGCTGCAATTGACGTTCTCAACTCGCCGCAAAATCAGCCCAATCGAGCGGAACAGCTTCTCAACCTGTTTTCCTAAGTTGACTAATCGTTGTTTTTTACTAACTCCATTTAACATCCAACCTGTTTTCCAGACAATAATATTATGTACTTAATTCAACCGCATTATCACGCAATCGCGCGTACGACTCAAGATTACGAACGCATGGCTCAAAGCGGCGTTGTCGCCTGCGCTGAACCCGCATTTTGGGCGGGGTTTGATCGGAAATACCCAGAAACTTTCATTGACTACTTTCGCCAGATTAGCGAATTTGAACCGACTCGCGCCGCTCAGTACGGAATCGATCATTACTGTTGGGTTGCCGTCAACCCGAAAGAGGCGGACAACCCGGAACTGTCCAACGAAGTTCTCAAGGCGATGCCGGAGTTCTTTAAGAAGCCGACCGTCTTGGGAATTGGCGAGACGGGTCTGAACAAATCGTCCAAAAACGAATGCGATATCTTTATGCGTCAGGTTGAGCTGGCTATCGAGTACGACCAGCTTCTTCTGATTCACACACCGCACCTGGCGGACAAGATTGTCGGGACGAAGCTCATTCTCGACATGCTTCGGGAACTGCCTGTCAACCCAGACAAGGTCTGGATCGACCACGTCGAGGAGCACACCATTCGCGCCTGCAAAGACGCCGGGTACTGGGTCGGTTTCACGCTCTATCCGATTACCAAATGTTCCGCCAACCGCGCCTGCGACATGTTGGAAATGTACGGCACAGACAGAACGCTTATCAACTCTTCCGCCGACTGGGGACCCAGCGACCCGTTTACGCTTCAGGAATGCGTTCAGCAATTCAAACGCCGCGGACGTTCAGAAGCCGACGCCTTGGAAGTGTTCTATAATAACCCCTGCCGATTCCTGGGTCAGAACCCCAAGTTCAAGCACAAGCCGATTCGAATCGTTGAAGAGTAATCGTTTTTTTACCCCTTACTAAAGTTTTTTGGAAAGGGGAGTTTGAGGGGAAGAACCTTTTTTTCAAAAAAGGTTTTCCCCTCATAACATTCAAACAATTAAAAACAATCTCTAAAACTCAATCTGCACTTCTTCCCAGGCGTAGGGCTGCAAGTTGACAAGCGGGCGTCCGGAGTCGACGTCCAGGGAGCGAATCTTTTCCCCGCAGAAATCGTTCAGACAGGCGCTTTGCGCTTTGCGGAAAAACTCGAGTGTAACAGTCGTTCTTTTCCCGCGCGTTTCCTGAAGGCGAAGGTTCAGGACGCGTTTCGATTCTGTAGAATTCTCCGCGCCGTCTGTCGGGACGCTTTCCACCCAGGCGGACGTAACCGTCAGGTTTTCCGCGCCGACGTCTAAAACAGACGCCTCTTTTGCTTTCGGCTTGGCGCCGTCGTATACCGGAACGACGTATAGAGGCGTTCTCGCGATGGCGTTGGCGGAAAAACGGCGTTCGATTGTCGCTTCCAGATGGAATCGCCGTTCTGTTTCGCCTTCGACAGCCAGCAAAGTATCCATTCTATGAGAGCCGATTTTTCTGTGCCACGGCAATCCAAACGACTTGAGAGTAAACGAGTAGTCGTCCGATTTATTGACCACAAATTCGGGAGCGAGCAGTTCTTTGCTTTCCGTTTTGACCATCGCGCCGCCAACGGAAATAAACGTTTCGGTCGAGTCGTCGCCCCACGCCCAGCGGCACGCCAAATAATGCGGCGGAATGACGCTGTAAAAGTCGTCGTCCTGTTCAACGCCTTCAACCGGTTTGATTTTGAAATCAAAATAGATGGTTGCGCTGCCGTACTGGAGCGACGTCGTCTGCTTGAACGTATACAGAACGTTCATTTCCCGGTCAACCAGACGACCGGAAACGACCATCTTCTCTTCGGAATCCGTCACATATCGTTCAAAGGAATCCGCAACAGAAATCGAGTAATCCAGCGTATCGTCTTTGTCTTCCCGAACCCGGCTTCCGCCCAAGCGAACTGCAAGCGTCTGAGCAAAGTAGTTGCGCCGCGTATGGAAATCGTAGACGTTGACCAGCGCGCCAGTCGCCTTGTCAAACGTGAGCTGATAGAGGTTATTCTTGATTGCCAATTCCTCAGCAGAGGGTTTTGACGAGACGTCTGAAGCCTTGTCCTTGTTCCCTGCTGTAACAGCGACGGCGCCCATCGGGGGAAGTTCAATCAACGCCTTTTTGGATTCTGGAAACAGGCGTCGCACAATCGACGAGCGTTCCGGCATGGCTGGCAACGCAGAGACGTCAACCAGTTTCCGAACCGTCTGACAGGTCGGATTGACGAAGCACAAGCCGGTAACGTTCTTCCCTGCGTCCACTCCAACTTTGTCCCGATCGGATTTCTGGAACAGCCTCGCTGCGACGGCGGTTGCGGCTTTTTGCGCCCGTTGGGTCAATTCGGTATCAAATTCATAGACGGACGACTTCAGACAGTCCTTTTTCAAAACGGATTCGTTGATTCGGCAATACTGTTCTGTAACAGGTTCGTCGGTCGCGTCGGCGCCCAACAAAGCCGACATGGATTCCAGAACGCTGACGTCGGAAATCAGCCCGGCGCAGCGATAGTACCGCGCCCAGCGGGAAATCGGGTCTTGCCATTCCCGGTCTATTGCAGACTGCAAAAACGCATACTTGTACTCGTCAACGGAAAAGTCCGTGTCGTCGCCGGAATAGCTGGTTCGAGTGAAATACTCTTTCAACGGCGTGTAAGCGCCCAAAACGGAACCGTAATGATTTTGAGAAATCATCGGCGACAGGCACGAGGAAAAGAAGTACTCCGCCATGGGATTCGACAGCCCGTCAAGCGGTCCCGGCTGATGGAGTGTAACAGACCCCAGAGCGTAATCGTTTTGCGCCATATTGGCGACAAATTCCGGAATCTTGAACAGTTCGCAGTTGTTTTCAATGTCAAAGGGCTTTTGAGCGTAGGCGGAAACTGTTCTGCCGTCCAGCCCCGACCACTGGATTCGGCATTTTTCCGGCATTGGAAGCCGCGAGCCGTCAAAGGCGCAATACATAACCCCTTTAATTCCCAGTCGTGACAATATTCCCGGCAGCAGCGGCGTCAATCCATTTGTCAAACGTCCAAAGTATTCCAGCTTCTCTCCGACGTTTGTTTTGTACCGGTACAGCGCGTCGTAAAGACGGTCGAGAATTCCCTCCAGCGTCATCATCGGCAAAGGCGATTCTGTATACTCGCCGCTAAAGAGCGCCGTCTTCCCGGAATGAATCAGATTCAACAAGCGCTCAAACGAATCCGGACGCTGCGTCTTGTAGGCGTCAATAAGCCGTCCGGACATGAACAGCGTCGGCGAAACTTTCGATTCCAGCGTCGTATCGTCCGACATGCGGTCAAGCATAATATCGAGCAAATCAAACTGCTTGACGCTGCTGACGATGCAGTAATCGCACAGGTCGTTTTGAGTGGGGAAGTAACACTCCTTGCTCTGCAAAACGTGATCGACGATGGACTGCAGCGACTCGTTGACTTTGCTCTCGTCTCCCTGTTTCCACGCCTGAGCCGCCTCCTGAAAATACCGGATGAGTAACATCGTATCCGTATAGGAACTGTACTGCAGCCGGCGCATGACCATTTCGGATACGAAGTATGTAAAAGCGACAGAGTAGAACGGGCTTTTGTCAAGAGGGCGAGAATCCGCAAGGGAGTTATTGTCGTTTTCGTCACTTGCAGCCTGCTCGTTGTTCTCTGCCAACTGCGTCAGTTTTTCTCGAACAATCCCAATGAGTTCGTCCAGCGACTCTCCGCCGAACTCGACGACTTCGCACCCGTTACAGCGGCATTCGTCCAGCCAGGCGTAGTCCGCCCCATAGACGAAATTGGGCATGAGAATCAGCGCGTTTTGCGGATGTTCTTCCGGCGTATAACCGGGAACCCATTGCGGAACAGTGTCCTGAAGGAGCAGGTTTTCCGGGTCAAACGCCGCCATCCACGCCGACACGATGCTCGGACCATCGGATTCGTTATCACAAAGCGTAAAATCATTCAGGTCGTAACACGGCAGAATCAGGTAAACGGAACTCATGGCAATTAGCAATTTTCAATTAGCAATTTTCAATTACGCAAGCGTCTCAATTAAATCGTCTAATACTTTGTGGATTTACAGGGGGCTAACAGGGGAGATTCGGAAGTATTAACCGGTTCCCATTCAACGCGATAAAACGCGCCCTCCTCTTTTGTAGAAAAATCGGAATCAAGAATTTTCACAGGTTTCTTTGATGGTCTTCCTTCTTCTTTGAGAAATTCCACTCCAACGGCAATTCGGACTTCGTCCAGCTCGTCCATTTTGAACGGCTTTTCCTCTCCTTCGTAACAGAAGCCAATCAAAGACGCAGTTCTTTTTTGAGGGTCGTTTTGGATTGACCATTGAATAGGTCGCCCTTCAAATCGGCTTTCAGGACATATATGGACAATCGCTCGCACTTTTCCGGCGGAAAACTCAAATCGATTGTCGTCCAGCTGCTTGACAACGCATTCACTTATCCCGTTTAATTCATAAACGATTTTAAAAGATTTCACTCGAAACGTTCGATCTTTCGGTCTGTCTTGTCCCGGCTGAAGCGAACCACGGTCGTAAAGCATGTTATACGCTGTTAAAAACCGTCTGCCGTCCTGACGCGTACGTCCCGCCGCGCTGGCAAAATCGCGACCGTTATGCAAAAAGCGCTGTTTGAAACAAACCGGATCCCCGTTGGAATCCTTCCAGTATGCGATAACGCCTCGAGCCTGAAACCAAAACGTATAGTACGACGCCGTTCCCAAACTCAATTCCTTATCCATATACGTCGTTCCCGTCATACGGAAATTTGGTCGAGCGTTGTTATAGTTTTCCGTAAACTGAACTGGCTGATCAAATGAACGCTTGAAATAAGCGGCGTATTCTTCTGGAAAGGGGATCGGATTTACGCCCGGCTCATGATCAACTCTGCCGTCATGTCTGCCGTCTTGAGACCAAAGCCCGGCGCGATATAAAAGACGAAACCAATCAGCGCGATATAAAAAATCGTGATACGCTCTGGAAAACGGTCCAGACCACTGTCTTGTTACAGGATGATAGTGTATCGCAATCATTCGCCAGACTTCGTTAAGCATGTACTGAGTCATCTGTCGAAACGATTCGTCTTTGACGTACTGCATCGCACGTTCCAGCTCAACCAAAACGACCATTGTATACGTTGGGGAATTGTATTCCGTAAATCCTCCAATCTCTTTATAGGCGTTGATATTTCGCTCCATTCTCATTCGAGCGTACTCCAGATACTCCGGTTTGCCAAGCAGTTCCCCGCCGGCAGCGCAGACGACCGCGCCCATATAAGCGATGTTGGTATAATGGGGCTGAACGTCGCGCTTTTTAATGCATGCGCACGCCCGGTCTAAAGACGCCTTTGCCTCTTCGACAACGTCAGGCGGAAGGCGGTCAGAGTAATTCGTCAAAATCGAAATCAGCGTCGCCCCGAGGAAGTCCGCCCAGTTGTAATCAATAGCCAACATCTCGTCAAACGGCTCTTCAATATACCACGGCCAAACGCCGTACGTCTTGCTGTTGGGGTCGGAATCCTGATACTTGATGACGTTTCGCAGAACTCGGGCGGCTTCCGCCTGACTTTCCTTGTCTTCTTTAGAAACAAGGCGAAGCGCGTACGTCATCGCTGCGCGGGTTGACCGGACTCTCGTCCCATGTTCAAAATGGGAAATGTACCCGGTCGGCGCGTTGTGCTTTCCCCACGGAAATCCTGTTTCCGGGTCAATTTCCTGAGCGTTCGCGCTGAAACAAGCCAACAGCGCGGCGATTATAACAGTTAAACAACAGGCGTATGGGGCGGTTTTCATGGCGGGAATGGGGTTGGGGAGGGAAAATAGTGGTAAGTGGAAAGTGGTTAGTGGTTAGTAGGAATGCGCTTGCGTCCTTGCTACTTACCACTCAATACTTACTACTATTAATTGTAGTCTAAACAGCCGCGGCGTCAAGGGGTTGGAACGAAACTGGTCTTGACTTTCCCGCTTAAGTCGCTAGAATTAAATAATTGGAAACGAAGCCTCAAAGCTTTCGTTTCTGTCTTTCCAACAAACCATTTACAACATACCGTACCCAATGAAATGTCAAAAATGCCACGAAAAGGCAACTTTCCATATTACCGAGATTATCAAAGGCGAACCCGTTGAGATTCATCTTTGCGAATACCACGCTCATGAGTATCTAATGGAAGCCAATACGGAATCGCCCGCGCTGGCAAACGCAGCTGCGTCGTTGGCAAAGCAGATGTCTCATCACCTGGCAATGGACAAGGCGGCAGAAAAGATGAATCAAACGGACGTTATCGTCTGTCCGGTCTGCGGCGTGGCGTATTACGAGTTCCGCAACGTCGGTCGGCTGGGCTGCGCCAACGACTACCAGCATTTTGCCGATCAGCTTTTGCCGTTGATTCAGCAAATGCAGGGCGCGACTCAACACGTCGGGCGCCGTCCGTCGTATTCAGGAGAACGCAGTCGAATGATGACTGCCAAATACGGTCTGCGCCGACAGATGGCGGAAGCCGTCGCGGAAGAAAACTACGAGCTGGCGTCTGAACTGCGAGATAAAATCAAAGAAATTGAAGGCAATAGGCAGTAGGCAAGAGGCAGTAGTGAACAGCCCGCGCCATTAGCGCTATTTCACAGAATCGCTGTTGACGGGAAACGTAAAGTACGTGTCTGGATACGGCTCGTTTTCCAGTGTGAAATGCCACCATTCTTCCGGGAGCGGTTTGAAACCGTGTTTGAGCATGACCTCGCGCAAGAGCATTCGGTTGGCGTACTGTTGCTCTGTAATGCCTTTGTAGTCCGGGTGGCTTAACTCGCCGAAATAGTCGAACGTCCCGCCCATGTCGACTTCTTTTTCCGTCGTCATGTCAAAGAGCGTTAAATCGACCGTGCTGCCGCGGCTGTGCCCGGAATGTTCGTTTATATACCCTTGAGGAAACAGAACGCTCTTTTCCAGTTCCGGATAGAAGTATTTTTTCATTCGGACGTCGTTCTCGTCCTTCGCCCAGTTCATAAAATGCGTAACCGCCTTTTGCGGACGGTACGCGTCGAATATTTTCAGACGATACCCTCGCGATACCAACTCGTCGCTGACCTCATTCAGCGCAGCCGCCGCCTGTTTTGTAATAAGCGCAACCGGCTCCTCGTA
>JAZRTH010000636.1:0-1143 GCA_045651945.1 Thermoguttaceae bacterium | reverse complement strand
ACGGAGTTTGCCCGACTGACAGGGTTGATTCGCGCTCCACAGCCGCTGTTCGGACCGAGAAGAACGCAAGCGCTTATCACGCCGGCGGACTGGGCCGCTTTGCTGGAATCGCTGGCGGCGAATCCGGAATCGTTCGCCTTTCCATCTGGGCGTTCCCGGCTGCTGTCTGAGGAAGACGACCGACGCGCCGTTCAAACCTGCGCCTGGCGGTACCTGTACGACGTCGGCGCTCCCCATGACGGGCAGTTGTACGTCATGCCGGACGATCGCTGGGAAGTCAACGATACGTCCAGCATTTGCGAAAACGTCATTGAAGAAATCCTTTCCGTTACTCAACAGTCCGAATTATCGGAACTTCTGACGAACGTTTTCCACTGACATCAAAAATCAAAAGCGTCAATCGTTCCTGAACATGCCTTCACATTTATCGCTGCCGATTGAAACCGTTCGCCCGATGGATCGAACGACTCAAGTCGGAGGCCAAGCGGTCTTAGGAAGACAATTAAACTCACCAACTCCTTGGCTCACAGAACGACATGGCTACGATCCGACTTTTTCCACTGACATCAAAAATCAAAAGCGTCAATCGTTCCTGAACATGCCTTCACATTTATCGCTGCCGATTGAAACCGTTCGTCCAATGGAGCGTTCGACGTTAGAGCAGCTTCATAAACTTGGTCTGACGAAGGTTCAGGACGTACTTTTTAATTTCCCCCGCGATTACGAAGACTTTACCAATCAGACGACAATCGACAAGCTGGTCGAGGATACAATGCAGACGGTTGTCGGGACGTTGTCGATGATGTCCCGGAAAATGATTCGCGGCGGGAAGACGCTTGTTACCGGGTACGTTCAAGACGCCAGCGGTTATTTTCTGGAGTTGATCTGGTTTAATCAGCCGTATCGGTTGAACCAGTATCAGGACGGCTCTCGGGTTTGCGTCTCCGGCAAGCCGAAATGCAAGGGCGGGAAATGGTCAATGGCTCAACCTGTCGTTTCCGTTTTGGACGAAGATCAGGAGGAATCGCCCCGGGGAATTCTGCCGATGTATTCTTTAACGGCGGGGCTGACGCAATGGCGGCTTCGTAAAATCCAGACGTACGTCGTCAATAATTTTACGGACGAACTGGAAGATATTTTCAG
>JAZRTH010000635.1:0-5170 GCA_045651945.1 Thermoguttaceae bacterium | reverse complement strand
TCGGGAGCGGCGCCTCGCCGCCTCGCAACTCGCAACTTAATACATGGAAGAAATCATCAAACTACTCGAAACGGACAAACGATACAAGCTGGCGGCTTACGAGTTCATTCTCGCGGCGGTCAAGTTTGCTCACGATATTTTGGAACTGGGCGACCCGATCTCTCAAGTCAACCAAACGGACGGCGACAACGTCTGCGTGGACGACGACGAACCGCCGGGAGACGTCGACCGGGACATTTCCGCGGACGACATCTGCAAGGCGATTAGAATCTACGCTGTCGAGCAGTTTGGTCTGCTGGCAAAACCGACGCTCAACAACTGGGGGATTCATTCTACCGCCGACTTCGGACAGATTATATTCAATCTCGTCAAATGCGGCGCCCTGCTGACGTCCCAGCGAGACAACATCGATGACTATAACAACGTCTTCGATTTTGACGACGCCTTTGAAAAGCAGTTCTCTTTTGAGAATGACGGATTTTAAATGAAAGGCGGTAATGGAGTGAGCGTTAGCGGTGCGAAGCCGCACAGGCAGAAGGATAAGGTTATGCTTCCGAAAAAGCCGGTTTTGGCGCTACCCACTTCCAATCAGGAACCGACCTTGTCGGGCGGAATTACGCATTCGCCGTCAGGCGAACATAACGTCGGGTACAAGCTTTTTGGTTCGCCTTCGGCGAACTGCGTAACTCCGCTCCCGTTGGTCGCTTCGTTACCGCCTTCCATCAATCGACGCTCCCCATGAACGGATTCATCAACCTCAATAAACCCTCTGGAATTACGTCACGCGACGCGGTCAACGTCGTTCGGCGCATGCTGCCTCGAAAGACGAAAATCGGGCACGCCGGCACGCTCGACCCGTTAGCCAACGGCGTTCTGGTTATTGCGGTTGGAAGCGCGACGCGGCTTATCGAGTACGCTCAAGAGGGTCGGAAAACCTATCGGGCGGAATTTCTTTTGGGGCGATCCTCCGATACGGAAGACGTCGAGGGCGCGGTTGTAGAATTGGAAAATCCGGTTATTCCCACAAAGGAAAGCCTGCTGTCCGCCGCCCAGCTCTGGACGGGCGTTATCATGCAAAAGCCGCCGATTTATTCCGCGCTGAAAATTAACGGTCAGCCGGCGTACAAGCTCGCCCGAAAGGGAAAAGACGTTGACCTGGCGGCGCGAGAAATAACGATTTACTCTGCAACCTTGCTGGACTACCAGTACCCCGTTATGAAATGGGAGCTTGTCTGCTCTTCCGGGACGTACGTTCGATCCTGGGGGCGAGACGTCGCCCGATCGGCGGGAACGGAAGCCGTCATGTCTGCGCTGACCAGAACGCAAGTGGGGCTTTTCCGTCTGGAAGACAGCGACGACCCCGTCCCGGCAAGCGAATGTAACGGTGAATTCCCCTACCGGCTTCTTCCTCCGCTGACAGGCTGTCCGGACTTGCCGAAAGTTACACTGACGGAATCGCAGATTTACAACCTCCAACAGGGCAAGTTCATTCCTTTAGACGCCCCGCCGCAGCCCGCTCCCGGCGTCCCTCTCGCCGGCTTGGACACAACCGGCGTTCTGAAAGCCATACTTGCCATGCGTCCCGACGGCACATTTCAGGCGATAAAGAATCTGGTTGAATGAATTCGTGAAAGCCCCGCTTGTCTACCCGCAAGCTGGCTTTTAGCATAAAATTCGGTTTTTAAGTAAAAATTTTTGTTCGGAGATAATTTTTGCCTTATCCCCGATTGACTTGCTTTTTTATTTGAGCTATACTTGAATAAAAAAAAGATTTCATCATGTCATTGTCCATTGAATATAATCCCACACTCGATTTTGGCGAAACAATAAATAGCAATGTTGTTATTTATTCCATCGGGTATGAGGGACATACTATCGAGAGTTTTATTCGCCGTTTGCTGGAACTTGGCATTGAACAGATTATAGATGTTCGCAAAAATCCATTGTCAAGAAAACCGGGATTTTCCAAAAATCCATTAAAAATGGCTCTCGAACAAAACCAAATAGAATATGTACATATCCCGGAATTAGGAATTCCCTCTGATTTGAGGAAAAACCTTAAGACGCCTAGGGATTACAAAGAATTGTTTGATTATTATGAAGCAGTAATTCTTCCTTATCAAGAAGATGCAATCCAACGTGCCATCGAATTGATTAAAGAGAAAAGATCTGCTTTGATGTGTTTTGAAGCAGAACCGTCGGAATGCCATCGGACGCGATTGTCTATGGTTATTGAAAGAATGACTAATTTTAGACATTTTTATATTCGCAGAAAATGAGCGTATATTCTAAAAAGAAAGTACTGATTCTAGTAAAAACATATCCAGCGTTATCTAAAAAATATGATGAACTGGTATGTACTGCCGGTTTAACAGAGGAAGGGGAATGGATTCGCATATATCCGATTCCCTTTCGTCTGATTGATTATGATAAGCAATATCGTAAATTTCAATGGGTCGAAGTGAACGTCATAAAGAACGACAGAGATTATCGTCCAGAAAGCCACAAGGTTGTTGATATTAAAACGATAATTCCTGGAGATACAATTCCTGCAACGCCTAAAGGGTGGGAAGAACGAAACAGAATTATTCTTAAAAATGGTCCAGGTATTTACAATAACCTTGAAGATTTGATAAAACAATCTAAAAAAAACAATACATCTTTAGGAATTCTTAAACCTTTCAAAGTCATTGATTTTGTGGCAACAGAGACAGAAAGAGAGTGGGATCAGGCTAAAATTAATACGATTTTGTCTAACCGTCAACAACTGCGTCTAATTGAAAATCTTGAAAATGATCTAAAAACCATCATTAAAAAGGTTCCATATAAATTCCAATATGTTTTTCAAGACCCGTCTGGACGCCAATATAAATTGATGATTGAGGATTGGGAAATAGGGGTGTTATACTGGAAAATGTATGATGAATATGGAGATGAAACTATTGCAATTGAAAAAGTTCGAAAAAAGTATTTTAATGATTTCGTTGAAAACCCAAAAAGAGAATTGTTTTTTTTCATGGGAACAACTTTAGCGCATCATAAAAGTGCGAGTCCTTTTGTTATAATTGGGGTCTATTCAACGCCAAAATATTCATTAGAAACGATGAACACATTATTCGACGATCTTCCAGAGGAGTAATGGCAGTAACACGGAGAATAATAACATGAAACGACCAACGGGAACGAGAATTGGCAAGCGAGCCGATCGCTGGCTTGGATGCCGGCGGCGTTCTGAAAGCCATACTTGCCATGCGTCCCGACGGCAGCTTTCAGGCGATAAAGAATCTGGTTGAATAGGCGGCGCTATAACCTACATTCATTTCTTGGAAACGTATGGACGAATCTGATTCGGATAAAGAACAAGCAGCGCTTTAGTAACGCCTAATCTTTCAGGATCGTGATAAATAAATTCAACGCGAAAAGCTTCTCCATCGTTGATGACGTCAACGATTGTTCCAATCTCTCCAGCTTCGACGTCGTCATTGAATTCATCTGTCGAATAATAAGGTTCCAAAAGTTCTACAGCATCTAATAATTGAAATGTCATAACGTTACCTCTCAATATAAATAGTTAAGCCACGGTATAGTTTTACCGCTATCTATTCTACCGCGCCCTGTTCTATGAGCCAGTCTATAAGCTCTTGATTTTTGCTTATTTTCGCATTAGATAAAACGGTTTTATCAAAGGAGTCCTTTGCGTTGACGTTCAGTCCTTGTTTAACGAGCCATTGAACCACTTCAAGCCTGCCGTATTCGGCGGCTTTATGCAAGGCAGTATTATTTTGGCAATCCTTCGCGTTGATGTCAACGCCTTGTTCAACGAGCCATTGAACCAATTCCAGATTGCCGCTTATGGCGGCTTTATGCAAAACCGTTCCCAAAAGACATTTCCCTTTGACGTTCAATCCTTGTTTAACGAGCCATTGAACCAGTTCCAGATTTCCGCTTTTAGCGGCGGCAAATAAGGCATTTTCTTCATCTTGTTTTTCTGCTTTGACGTCAGCGCCATGTTCAACCAACCATTGAACCAGTTCAAGATTGCCAGTTCCTGCGGCAAAATACAAAATCGTAAATCCGTTTTCTTTCGCGTTGACGTCGGCGCCATGTTCAACCATCCATTTAACCACCTCAAGGTTACCGCTTCGAACGGCTCCATGAAAAGGCGTTCCCCCTGAATAGCAGCCTTTTGCATTGACGTCCAGCCCTTGTTCAACGCACCATTTAACCATTTCAAGATTCCCGCATCCGGCAGCAACATTCAAAATTGTGCCTCCCCCCCTGTTTTTTGCATTGACGTCGGCTCCCTGTTCAACCATCCATTTAACCATTTCAAGGTTACCGCTTCGAACGGCTCCAAACAAGGGCGTCCAGTCATTATCATCTTTTGAGTTGACGTCCAGTCCTTGTTCAACGAGCCATTGAACTAATTCCAGATTTCCGCTTAAAGCGGCAATATCCAGAAGATTTAGACGTGATATATGCGCAGACGGTCTATATTCTGCGTGGATGTCAGCGCCATGTTCCACAAGCGTTTTAACCCGGTTCAGATTACCTGTCAAAGCTGCGTAGTGAAGGACTATACCGCCATTCTCGGCGCAATAATCGAAATCGTACTCCTCTTTTTGGAGCATCTGTTCAAAACGTTCCACGCATTGCGCGCCAAATATATTAATGGCAAGCTTTACAAGCTCTGGATTGTCAGATTTATTTACGATTTCCTCTGCTGACAACGGAACGTCAGGGTTTTCTGTTTTGTTACACCCTGCAATAGCTGCAAGAAGAACAACGATTATGTTCAAAATGAATTTATGATTCATAATAGCATGGGTTGGATAATGACGTGTAACAACGGGCGGACGACGCGTTGACTTGAAAATTGTAATAAGTAAAACGCAAGCGTCCGTCGATTGTTTCTTCGCGAACTTTGCGTGAGGTTTCTTTTGCGGACTTCGTCCGCGACCCGGAAGCGTTTTTGGCTAACGCAATACTGTATGTACACTTCGAACAAAGCGTAACTACGTTCGCTTCGCGAACTCCGTTACCGCCTTTCATTTCTTTGCGTACTTTGCGTCCTTTGCGGCTAAAATTCTTCACCGGACTTCGTCCGCCTTGAAAAAACTTTCGGTCGCCAGCAAGCTGGCTCCCTTTTAGGGAAGTTTTTTCAAGTTTA
>JAZRTH010000634.1:0-2089 GCA_045651945.1 Thermoguttaceae bacterium | reverse complement strand
CATGGCTTTGATGGAATATTTTTTGCCTTTTTCTATCCCGACGCCGACGTTTTGCCAGTCTTTGTCGGATCGAATTGTCTGAAACGCCTGTTTGTTTAACGGCGTAACGCCGGGAGCGTCTTCGATGTGACAGTACTCCGGCTTCAAGCCGTATTCGAGGTCGGAAATGAACGCTTCCCATTGGGTCGAAAACTGACGCCATTGGTCGTCGGTAAACGATTCGCGAAACATCTTGTTGACGTTTTGCGCTCGCTGTGAGTAGGTCTTGCCCTGTTCAACAACGGCAAGACGCTGTAAAATCGCCTTGTGCTGCGGCTGCGAGTTCATCATCCAGACCAGCGCCCACGCCCACGCGTAGGAGCGGTTGTCCTGCGACTTCAACTCCGTTGAAAAGAACTCATTGAGCGGGACGAAAACGCCGTTTTGCAAGTCGTTTTGAATGAACCGGATTCTGCCCCAATGGGGAAACTCGTTTCTCGACCGCGGCATAACGCCCATCGTCAGGCGTCCGTTTTCAATCCGGTGCGTTCCGAAGTACTCCGCCAGTCCTTCGCCAAACCAGAGCGACCCGCACCCCTTGAGAACCTGGTTCATAAAAGCGTGCGTACATTCATGGAGGAACAGATGACGCTGGTAATCGCGGGATTCCTGAGCGTACAGCCAGACATTGTTCCCGTACTGGAACCCGTAATCGAAGGGCGGCAAGTCGTCTGGAAGAAGGTCGTTCATTAAAAACGGCACGTTGTTTTTCATCACGCAGGCGCGAATCTTCCACGACGCCACCTGATACGACGGGATATTGAAATAGTCTGCAAACTGCTGAGTCGCCTGATCCAGATACGAACCCCATTTTTGTAAATCTTCGTCAATCGGCAAGTCTGTAACCAGCAGCAGACGGGGCGTGTCGAGAACGTTCAGCCCGGCTTTTTTCGCGTTTTCCGCTGTGATTTGGAATCCCTTCAGCCCGCCGCGAACCAGACCGTGAAATCCGCTGGCGTTCCCGATTTCGGACTCCGTATCGAGTTTGCCGTTGCCCAAGTTCGCCAAAGCGTCCTGCTGGGCTTTCTGCTTGTCGATTTCTTCCTGCGTCAGCTGACGCGGTTTCGTTCGCCGCGTTTGAGCGTTCCCCGGCGCTGCGAAAAGAAAAACAAGTAATAACGTCAGAATGAGATAAAACGTTTTTTTCATGATGGTATGCTACTCGTTATTCGTCTCTTTCGGTTCTTCTTGTTTTGTAATCAACTGTCGAAGATGCTCAACCGTTTCGACGCCGTCGGGAAAAGTATACAGCCCGAAAAGCATTTCGATTCCGGTTGCGGCAAACAAAAACACGACATAAAATGTAACGTATCCCAGACAGAAGATTTCCAAATAAGGGGTTGCGTCTCCAATGGGACGATGTACGCCGGCGAAAAGCAGGATTCCGCAAATGAACAACGTTATGCAGGAGTACATAAACAGGTCGAATCCCATCCAGGTCAGTTTATCGATTACCGTATTTTGCTTGAGCTGGGGAACAGACCAGCCGTCTTTATGCGCCTGTCTGCGAAATCGATTCCACGTAAAGTATCGCCCCGGACGCGGAAAGAGGGTTTCCAGCCTGACGTCCGGCTCGTTGTCGAGCAGGAGTTGAGGCAACTGTTTCTGCTCGCTTTGGGGTTCCTGATTTTCGCTTGAGTCGTTGTCCATGGTTTTGTTATCTGTTACAAGTTGCCTGTTTTCAAACGCCGGTCAAACCTGAATAACGCGGACTTTGTCACTGACGTTGTCGTGGAGGGCTTTTTCGACGATGAACTTGAGCGTTTGCGTCGCCCCGGCGCAGCCGACGCACGCGCCGCGAAGAGTAACGTAAACGAGCGTTCCCTTGATGTCGATAATCTCGATGTCGCCGCCGTCCTTTTGGAGCATGGGGCGAATGTTCGAGTCGATTTCCTGCTCAATCCGTTTGGCAAACTGGTACGGAGACAGCTCTGCAACGTCCTGAATCGGTTCAGACGGCTGAGGCGCCGGAGCTGGCTTACTTGAATCTCCAAACATCGCCAGCGAATTGCTACTGCCTACTGCCTCTTGCCTATTGCCTTCTCTACTG
>JAZRTH010000633.1:0-10948 GCA_045651945.1 Thermoguttaceae bacterium | reverse complement strand
TCTTGCATTATGCGGCGTATACGGGGAATATAGCTCGAGTAAAAACGCTTCTCAAGATTAATCCGGACGTTTCCATGCCAACTCGCTGGTATTTATCAAACCCATACAACATTCATTTTAATCATTATGATGGTCATCGCGTAGATCAGGAATGGCATTCCGATGGAACGCGTTTTGGACCGGGCATGTCGTTTTTGCAATGCGCTGTTGCCAGCGGAAATTTGGAATTGGTAAAATGGCTTCTGAGTGACAAAGACCTGGCGGCGGAGCTGGCGAAAACCGATCAGCGTTTGGACATTAACGAATGCGATTCTAAAAACAATTCTCTGTTATACTATTCCGGCAGCGTTGAAGTCGCTCAATGGCTGATGGATAACGGATGTAAATGTTATCATGTTAGCGATATGTTAGCCTTCGCCGCAGAAAACGGCAATTTGGATCTGGTTAAATGGTGCGTTTCTCATTTTAAGATTAAAACTATAGAATTGGACGTCTTGTGCGCAGCCGCAGGAAGCGGAAACCTGGAACTGGTAAAATGGCTGGAAAACAATGTCAACGTAAATTATTTAAAATATCGCGATGACAAGTACAATGCAGTTTTATTTTATGCTGCGCGAAGCGGAAATCTGGATTTGCTGAAATGGATGGTCAGCAAGAATCGAAATATCAATGTTAAAGACAATATCTATACGCTCATGCACGCGGCTGCGGAAAGCGGGAATCTGGAAATGGTCAACTGGCTGGTTGAACAGGGATACAATATAAAAGCGTCGTATAACAAGCGTTTGTTAAATGCTGCTGCGAAAAGCGGAAGCCTGGAAGTTGTCAAATGGTTTGTAGAACAGGGACAGAAGCTCGACGATCCCGCAAATTCAGCAAGCCGCCCCGGGGGATTTTTTAGTTATTCGATTATGCAATACGCTATTCAAAGCGGCAATTTGGAACTGGTTGAATGGCTGGTTGAACAGGGGCTGACTATTAAGAAATACGGAATTGAAATCAGCGACGCCGCCAGATACGGCGATCTGCCAATGCTGCGATGGCTGGCGTCTCATAAAGTCGATTTTAAAGGCGTTTATCGGGAAGCCGCCCAAAGCGGAAATCTGAAAATGGTCAGATGGCTCTATACCAAAGACGTTACATCGTTTCCGCTGCTCTACGCCGCTAAAAGCGGTAATCTGACTATGGTTCAATGGCTGATCAGACACGGCGAAAACGTCAATGCTTCAGAAAACAATATTACAACGCTTCAATACGCCGTTGAGAGCGACAACCTCCGGTTAGTCAAGTTTCTGGTTTCTAAAGGCGCCAAGGGCGATAACGTTGAAATCATTTCTCGCGTTGTCGCAAACAACAATACGGAAATGCTGCAATGGCTTTTGTCTCACGGAGTAACAATCAGCGATCCGCAGCTCCCTCAAATTAAAGGCGCTCTTAAAGAGGCTGTTAAGAAAGGCAATATCGAAATGGCTAAGACTCTTTGTAAACATGGAGTTAATATTAGTTCCGTAGACATTGCAACGGTTGCTTCAACAAGCGGAAATATGGAAATGGTAAAATGGCTTGTCGATCAAGGCATGGCTTGTCGAAATAAAAACGGTTATTATATTCTCTATGGAGCTGTTCAAAGCGATAACCTGGAACTTGTCAAATGGGTTGTCGAACAAGGCGTTGACGTAAACGCAACGTATGACGGCATGTCGTTTATGAATACGCAGATAACAATTCTCAATTACGCCAACCCCGATTCAGAAGTAACTCAATGGCTTCAGGAACATGGCGCGCATTATTGAACGCAACTGTTGGGAGCGCTCCAACAAGTCAGACTGTGTGAGAAAAATTTCGAGTTGCGAAAACAGGAAGATGAATATAGAATCGCATCTCGTAGAGACGCTATTTCTAAACCTACGAACGGCGAAACCATCCCTAAAAGCCATCCTAATCGAGTCTGCCTCTTTTCTTTCCCTCTCAGAGCCATAGGTTCCGGGAGAGAAAGAAAAGGGCATTTGTCGGTTATTCTTATTCTCTCGTATCATTTAGTCCGCGGGGTTAAAACCAACGACTAGAAATCTTGAACTGCTACGCAGTTCTGGCAGATGCGCTTCACGCCTACTGCCTTATATCATTCTTCTTCCGCATCCAGCTGTTTCTGGACGTCTTCCGGAATGACGAAGTTGGCAAAGACGTTCTGAACGTCGTCGTGTTCGTCCAGACGGTCAAAGAGCTTGAGAGCCTTGCGGGCGTCGTCCAAGCCCAGTTCAACCGTATTGGTCGCGATACGAACCATCTGGGACTTCGTCGGGTGCAAGCCCTTGTCGGTACACGCCTGCATCATGGAACCGAAATCGTCGGTCGAGCAAAGAACGTTGTAGTACTTAACGAGGTTGTCGTTGTCGTCGTAATCTTCTTCGATCGTGCAGTCTTCGCCGCCCAGGTCGAGAACGAGTTCCGTCATGGCGTCTTCGTCCGGCATCTGATCTACCGGAATATGGAACTGACCTTTGCGGTCAAACATGAACGCGACGCAGCCGGGGTTGCCCATCTTTCCGCCGCAAACTTCGAAAATCTTGCGGATTTCCGGAGCCGTTCTGTTGCGGTTGTCGGTAAGAACTTCTGCGATAACGGCGCTTCCGCCTGCTCCGTAGCCCTCGTACATGAGTTCGTCAAGGTTGCCGCCTTCCAGTTCGCCGGTTCCCTTTTTGATGGCGCGCTGAATGTTTTCCTTGGGCATACTGACGGCTTTGGCTTCGTCAATGGCGTAACGCAGTTTGAGGTTCGTGTCAACGTCTCCGCCGCCTGCCTTGGCAGCAACGATAATCGCCTTGGAAAGCTTGCTCCACAGACGTCCGCGTTTGTTATCGACCAGAGCTTTCTTGTGTTTAATTCCAGCCCAATGTGAATGTCCTGACATGTTATTTTACCTCTTTCTTTTACTTATGGTTAGGTGATTTGTTATAAATAAGCTGCTAGCTATTAGCTGCTAGCCATTGGCTTGTGCATTGTGATTCTTAGCGTTAACATTTAAAGCTTGAAACTAAAATAATCAAGCTAGAAGCTAAAAGCTTCTGTATATCATTTCGAATCCGGAACTTCCTCTGATGGAGGGTGCCCGCTGCCGAGTTTTTTCTCAATTGCCGCTCGCAGCCCCACATTCTTCTTGTCCGATTCTGGACTGTTAAGCATTTCCAACGCTTTTTCCCACGCGGATTTTGCGTTTTCCATGTCATTATTTGCTGCATAGACGTCGCCCAAATGATCGTACACCACAGGGTCTTTAGTATCTTCCAGACTGCGTTTGATTAAATCTATCGCTTCGTCGTATTTACCCAGACGATATTCAATCCAGCCCAGCGTATCCAAATACGCGGAATTGTCCGGCTCCTCTTCAATCGTACGGCGCGACATCTTTTCCGCTCGATGGAGATTTATATTCTGTTCCGCCTGCATGTACGCCAAAGAGTTCATGGCAATCAGAGAACCCGGAAATTCGTCCAGAACCTGTTCCAGCAATTCCAAAGACTTTTCCTGATACTCTCGTTTTTTTGATTCGTCCAGATTTACGTCTTCGCAGAGCTTTTCGTAAACTCCCGCCAACGAATGACGCGCTTCAGACACATTATCCTGAACCCATCCGTCCTCATAGTTGTCAAAATTGTCTTCTATGATTTTTTCATACAGAGCTGCAGATTCTTCAGTCTTGCCAGACAAATAAAGCAGCCACGCTTTTCTGACATAAAACTCGATGTTATCCGGTTGCCGTTCCAGACAGGAATTAATCCGGTCCATCGCCTCGTCGTATTGTTTGTTGAGAATCAACGCACCCGTCATGGCAAAATTGCAGCTGTCAACGCCTTCTTTGGACGGAATCCATTTTCGAACGTCTTCAAACGCCTTGACGGCAGAAACGTATTGGGAATCCCGCATAAGGCACATGCCCCACGTCATACCAACGGATGCGCCATTAAAAGCTCCGGGAGGCAACGCCAATTCGTCCTCCGAACTATCCTCTGAACCAGTTATCAGTTGAGAAGCTTTTGACAACGCTGACTGGACTGCGCTTTTACGTTTGGCTATAAATTGTGGCACAGCGCTCTTTGTCATGGCATAATCTACAAACTGACGCATCTGAGTAATTTGCGGGCTTTCCGGCGTTTTTTCGGAAGAGTCGTCGTCAGATCCCGTTGTCTGATTGGGATCAGCGGCTTTTTGGTACGCCAACATCAGCGACAAACTTACCGCGCCGGCATGAAACACAGACCACCCATTTTCTATCTTGTTTTCACTATTGGAAGCGTCTTTGAGAATTTGATTTTGAATCTCCGCAGCCGCGTCAATAAACGCTTGGCGATTTTTTTCGTCACTAAGAAATTTTGTTGTCGTTCCAGAAAATGAGGAAATATTGCCATTTACCTTGAACAGACGGGCCATGGCGTTGAAAGCTTCGGAAAAACGGCCCGTTTCCAACTGAAACTGAATCGTTTTATTGAGCAGCGCTCCGCCAGGCCTGACGTTATAATAACGCTTGAGCAGTTTAACTGCCACGTCTTTTTTGTCCTTTTCTGCCAACTTGTCGCAATAATATTCCCAAACGTCAGCGACAAAATCCGTAAGAATCTTTTTAGCGACCGACGAAGCTGCATTTTTCTTTTGAAGATCCCTGATTTTCTGATCAATTTTATCGACGAGCGTTTTAAGAGTTTGCTCAGCAAACTCCGGTTGTTTCATTTTTTTGCTCAAATCTTCCAGAAGAAACAACGGTTCCTGCCCTTCTCCTGACAAATCTCCACTGAGAGCCTCTACAAGGAACGTTTTTGCCGCATCGTAATCTTCTTTTGCAACAGCAATTCGAGCTTTATGATACGCCAGAATTGGAGCGTTTTTATTGAGTTTATCCGCCATCTCGAAAAACAGTTCCGCTCTTTCAAAACGTTTATCCATCAAAAAAGCGTCTGCCGCCAGTCGCAGCGTATCGGCTTTTTCTATTTCCAGAACGTCTATCAAACGAGGAGAAAGGCCAAAATCTTTTGGGTCTTTGGCGGCGCGATATACAAACTCAAAGCAGTCTGAGGACTGAGCGTAATCTCCCGCCAAATACGCACATCGAGCGGTTTCATAATTCAACAGAACCGCCTGCGGATCAAAACGGGAACCCAAATTCTCCAGCATAGCCTTGTATAGTTTATACGCATCTTCAACTTCTTCAAAGCGAACCAGTCCGCTTGCCAGCTGACGAAGCAGCATCGGGTCAATTTTGCCAACCGGCTGATCCTGAGAAAACATTTCTTTAACATACCGATCCGCCAAATCGTACTGTTCTCGAAGACAAGCCATTTCGACAATTCGAATGGACGTTGTCGTATTCGGATCAAGACGCGCTGCACGCTGATAATTCTTTAACGCCTGAGCTTCCAGCAAACGTTTTTGATACGGCGTGTATTGAATTCGTTCTGAATTACCTGACGCATTGGGAAAATCGTCGTCGTAAAACTTTTTACGCACCTCGCTGCGCCGTTCCAAATCTCGTGCGACAGAAAACAGAATTCGCGCTTGCGCCTTGTCCTGTTCTTGTGGGGTAAGAGTATGAACGCGAGACATTGGTTTAACCGGGTCGTCCCACGAAAAAACGCCATGCAAGACCAGCGGCGCAGAATTGTCGGAAAGAGTCGAAGTGGATTCCGGATTGGATTCTTGAGAAAACAGAGCGCATAACGGCGTTATCCAAAGAAATAATACTATTCCCGGAAAAAAACGCGCCATGCGAACCAACTTTATATACAGTAAATGGAATTTCATTTATTTATCGTGAAAAAACATACGGAAATCGACGTTTACATGTTTTGTCAAACGTCGATTTCTGCTATTACAGGGGTTGTTATTTTGATTTCTTTGTTGTTTTTGCCGTTGTTGACTTCGACGCTTTAGGCGATGACGTCTTTGAGGACGCTGTCGATTTCTTTATCGGAGCGGATTTCGCCGCCGCGCTTTTGGCAGGAGCGGCTTTTGCCGTCGTTGACTTTGCAGAGGCCGTTTTCTTTTCAACAGGTTTCTTCTCAGCTGTCTTTTTTGCAGCGGGTTTCTTTTCTACCGTCTTTTTCTCTGCAGTCTTTTTTTCAGCGGTTTTGTTCACAGTCGTTTTCTTATCAACTGCTTTTTTCTCAGCTGTTTTCTTTTCGGCGGGTTTCTTTTCCGCTGCTTTTTTCTCTACAGTCTTTTTCTCTGGAGCTTTCTTTGCAACAGCCTTCTTTTCTACCGGTTTTTGTTCAGACTCCTTCTTAACAGAAGTCTTCTTTTCAGCCGGCTTTTTCTCTGCGGATTTCTTTTCAGCAGGCTTCTTTTCGACGGGCTTTTGTTCTGTCGGTTCCGATGCAGACTTCTTCTCTTGCGGCTTTTCTGCGGGTTTAACTTCCGGCTTGGCATTGACTTCCTGTTCGGATTTTGTATCCGGTTGAGTCGTTGAAGTCAATTCTGGAAGGGTAGGCTGAATATCCTCATCGGTTTTACGTCGTTTGGGAATTCGGTCTTTGCACGATGGGACAATCGCAGTTAAAATTTCCATGACTTTACGGCCGTAAGGATTTTTAACGTACAGCGCCGCCAACTGATGCAACAAGGAAAAGAATTCGTTCGCCTTTTTCTTCTCAATGACGCGTTCCAACCATGAAACGGAGTTCTTTTCGCGATCTTTGTCGTCAATCAAACCCAGAATGTCAAGCGTTTCAAATTCACCGGAAGAAACCGGAATGGAATGACGCCCCATAACGGTCATCATCACGTACGCGGAATTGAACGGCGTAACATTTTCCATTTTCGCGACATATTCATTGAACGTTTTGACGCTCATTTTTTTGATTTCGTCGATTTCAAAAGCGTATTTCTGGTCGAAAATGTAATGCAAAATGCGCTTAAGCCGAAGACCCGTCTGCGCCGGTTCAGGAAGATTTTTCATCGTTTCCGCCAATTCGCGGGAACTGGAAACGCGAACTTCATTCCAGTCAAAATAGTTGTGGGTCAGAGCGTTATAAACGTCGTCCGCCGCGGAAAACGAGGCGTTTTCCAGACAAATCGAGTAAATAAGCTGTTCAATCGGCGTACGATTGGCGTCCGGACGCTCAACTTTGAAGTTCTTTTTAAGTACGGTTACCATCCGTTTTAAAACGGCGGCGCGTTCAGCATTAGTCATAGAGATTCGCTCCTGAGTCCAACCCTGAAAGGGTATAATAATACATTTTTAATATATTTTACCGAAATTGAGAATAAAGTCAAGGCATAGCCCCTACTCCAGACTGCGATTTGCCAGATAAACGTCTCCGGACTGTTTATTAAGCGATTCCAAATAAGACGACAAAAGAACGTACGCCGCCAGCATATCGCGGCGCGCCTGCTTTTTCTTTTGAGAAAACTTGGCTTCCCTCATCAATTCGTCGGCGAATTTTGAACTGTATCGTTCGTCGTAAAAAACAACAGGAACATTTGTCAGATTTTCCAGCCACGCGCCGAATTCTCGCGCCTGAGCGGATTTCGGGCTTTCATCTCCGCTGGGATACAACGGCAATCCAACCACAAAACGAACGATTTTCTCCTCGCGGACAAAATCCGTAAACCACTGAGCGTCAAGACGTTCCGACTTCCGCGTCAGGTTTTCGTATGGAGACGCTATTTTTCTGTCAACATCGGTTATCGCCACGCCAAGTCGAACCGTGCCGAAGTCAACCGCCGCTATCTTGCCCGGCGGCAAAGGATCTGTTATATTCATCTTGCCAAAAATGCGTTAAGGGATTATAATGAATCGCACATCTTTTATGATGGCGAATTGTTTAACGCTCAATATGATTACGAACAAGATTAGTATTTGTTCATAAATCAACGACTAAAAAATCGAATAACGTTGCACGTTAAAAAGCGCATGTTAAATAGCATAGGTAAAAATATAATCGATATTTCGAGAGCAAAGAATAAAATTCTTTGTTCTGCGATTATTTTTTTTATAATATCCACAGCCGCGGTTTTCGGTCAAGGGGGAGCGCCGCTTCCGATAGCTCCTTCTGGCGTCCAGACAGAGCGTCCGGCTCAGTCCGATGCGTCAGCAGAGCCGTTTGCCATTCCCATTCCAACGATGGGGGGAATGCAGTACTGGTCAGACGAGGTCTGGTTTCAGGGCTGGCGAATTCAGTACAACAGCCTTTTCAAGCAATGCCGGCTCATTGACCCGGACGCAAAACAGTACGCCTTCGGTTCGTTCAAGCATTGCAAAGAACGGCTGGAAAAGATTAAACAGGCGCGGCGTCTGCCGCCAATGCGCGGTCGAGCGGTAATACTGGTTCATGGATTTTTATCCAATTATAAGCTGTTCGACAAAATCGGCGCGAGGCTTCGTCAGTCTGGGCGATACGACCAGGTTATTCAAGCCGCCTATCCGTCAACGCAGGGATCGTTAGAAGCGCATGCCGCCTGGATGGAACGACTGATTTCCTCTCTGGACGGGATTACAACTATTGACTTTGTCGCTCACAGCATGGGCGGACTGGTCGTTCGGTCGTACATGTCCGGGAAAGGAAACAAATTGCACATTCGTCCTGACCCGCGGCGTTTTGGGCGCGTCGTTTTTATCGGGACGCCCAATTACGGAACGTATACCGCTCAATACCATTATCAAACCAATCCGCTTGCTAAAGACCTTGCAGGGGCTTCGCTGTATCAAATGGGCGAAGGCTGGAAAGAGTTCTCCAAAGGACTTATCGTTCCGCCCTGTCCTTACGGCGTCATTGCCGGCGGAACGCCAGACGGGAAAGGGCATTGCGGCGGACTGCGCGGAGACGACGACGGCGTTGTCGAGCTGTCCAGTACGAGGCTGTCTGGCGCTGACGATTATAAAGTTTTATTTTACAAACACAACGCGATTTTGTACCAGCCGGAAACGGCAGAAATGGTCAACCGATTTTTGGAATTCGGCTATTTCCTTACTCCGGAACAAATGACGCCGCTGCGATAAACTATACATCATAATCATGGGACGAAAAAAACGACATTCCGACCGATACGACTGGGAAGACGAACAGGAACACGACTTGACGCCGCAAGACGTTGAGCCTCAAAAGACTTCGCCTTTGCAAGCCCGCGTCGCCGCGTTGGCTAAACAGCGCAAAGAACAGGAAAGCCCTGCTTCTGACAAAGGCGCTCAACAGACAACGAAAGCCGCCGCAAAGCAGGAACCGAAAAAGAAGCCTGAAAGGAAAGCCAAACCGAAAAACAACGAACCAAAACCTCCGTTTTTCGTTCGGCTATCGTATCTCATTTCCTGGCTGACAGCGTTGACGTTAGTCGCCGTTTGTCTTATTGGTTCTGTCGTTTCCGCAAGAGAGATATTCAACTCTGAAAACGGCTGGCTGTATCGCTATGTTGTTTATCCTGTTGCAATAGCGGTTCTGTTTTGGCTCTATTTGTTACAATTCCAGTATTTGTTTCTCATTCAGCGCCGCGGAAAACAGGCAATAACTAGAGCATGGATTTACGCCGGAGCGATTTCAGCTCTCGTTTTTGCCGCCGCAGCTACAGCGCAGTTCACCCATGGAGAGGTCAACTGGCTGTGGATTAAGATTACCCTTATCGGAGTTGGCGTTTGGCTTGTCGGGATAATCAATCGAGTCGTTAACAATTGGCGGCAGAAAAAACTTCTGGACTTGTCGTTCGCGAAAAAAGCCGATTTTGTCCCCGTTAAATGGCTGTCCTTTGCGGGATGGCTTAAAAAGCTGATCGCTATACTGATATTCCTATTAACCGTCTACCTGACAACGATGGACTTGCATAAGCCCGTTGAAACCAGCGAGGAGCAAAGCGCTCCTCAAACCCTCGACGATTCTAATACACAATTGCCGACGATGCTGGAATCCAGCCTTCATGAGAATCGTCCAGATTAATCAAAATCCAGTCGCCGCGTTTCTGCGCCACGGTAAATTCTACCCCAGCGGTAAGCGGCTTGGTTAAAGCGGGAGCGTACGTGTCGGCGTCGCCTTTACGAGCAGCCACTTTCGGCGCTGTTACAACGCCGTGCTGCGTCTGAACGAATCGCTGATAATCGTACTGAACCGAAACGAACGAGCAAACTGTCAGCAGGACAAAAACAATCCCGACGTACAAAATCGGACGTTTGCCAAAAATGAAATACATCAGCAGCGTCAGCGTCGTTAAGACGGACAAAACCGTTGCAATCAACGCTTTGTTGGGAAGAGAAATCCAGTTCTGCCAGAAGAACAGATTCTCAAACAGCGGAACCGTCTGCTCTTTTCCTCCGACGGACTGGATGTTGTCCAGCAAATGCGGGTTGGACGGCATGTACGGAACCGCCTGGCGATATGCCGCCAGCGCGCGGGGCTTGTCGCCCGCCATTGCGTAGGCGTTGCCGAGATTGTAGTAAACCGCTCCGGACTTGACGCCCTGATTGACCAGATTCAAATACGTTTGAACGGAGTTCAGGTAATCGTCCGGCTTTTGCGCCTGAGAGAATTCGTCCAGCCCTTTTTGGAACTGCTTGACCTCGTCAGACGACAGCGGCTGCGAGCAGCCGGAAATCGTCAACGCAACAGCCAAAAGAACTAACTGAGCGGCGCGGACTCGCGGCGACGATTTGAATTCTCGCAGTTTCATGATAATCTTTTCGGCTTTTTCCGGGACGTTAACATTGACGTCCAAGCCGCCAAATCGGGCGGCGTCCGCCATCTGGAGAATTGAGCGAACGTCATTGAGAACGTTTTCGTCATTGCAGCCGTCCTGACGCAGCAAACGAATCACGTCGTCGGTCGTCAAACCGGCGGCGGGAACGTTTTGACGGTCAGCGGCATAAACGGTTATCGCCTTAACGACAGCGTCCAGCCGGTCAGCAGGGTTATGCAAAGACTTCGCCTGACGAATTGCTGACAAGTCGGATCGTAGCCATGTCGTTCTGTGAGCCAAG
>JAZRTH010000632.1:0-3182 GCA_045651945.1 Thermoguttaceae bacterium | reverse complement strand
CCGATTGGACGCGGCGTTCTTGACTCCGTCGTTTGAGAGGGAGAGGAATAAACCGCCGCTTTCCCAAAGATCGTTTGCATCGACGTCATTTCTGCGCCGGCAGCCAGAGCGACTGGAGTCGGCTGAACCGCTGTTTGAGAGTCCATAAGCGAATAGGGCTTGACAGACTCGTCTGATTTGCGAATAACAACTTCAGATTCCGTTGAATTTTCAACGCGAATCCAGCATAAAGGTTTACCAATAAAAACGGCGTCGTTTTCCTGGCAGTCAAATCGACAGATAACGCCGGAAAAGGGCGATTCGATAGATACAATCGCCTTTTCCGTTTCAACTTCCAGAATCGGTTCGCCCATCTTGACGCGATCGCCAGGCTGCTTTAATCTCGAAACCACAACGGCTTCTTCCATGCCTTTTACCAATTGGGGCAGTACTACAGGATTCATAAATTATATTCTTCCATGAATTCTAACCGGCTAGAAGTTCACGATATTGCGGAACTGTTCCAAACGGTCGTTGATTGTGTCCAAATCGAGATCCAGCAAACGATTCCAGCTGAAGTCTTCGCAGGTGAAAGACGCGACCACCGTCGCGTAGGCCAAAGCCATTTTTATCGTATCAGAGTCCAAATTGTTTTGAGAAGCAAGGTATCCCATCATCGCCCCGGCGAAAGAATCGCCTGCTCCTGTCGGGTCGACAACGTCTTCCAAAGGCCACGCCGGCAGAGCGTACGTCTCCTTTTCGGAGAAGAACATCACGCCGTGTTCGCCTTTTTTCAGAACAACAAATTTCGGTCCCATTTCCAGGACTTTTCGACCTGCTTTGACGAGATTCGTCTCGCCGGTAAGCTGAATCGCTTCAGAGTCGTTAAGAACCAGACCGTTAATCTGTTTGAGAAGTTCGTCAAGCTGCGGCCGCTGCGTGTCAATCCAAAGATTCATCGTATCGGCAACGCATAATCCGGAACCGCGCCATTGTTTGAGAACGTTGAGCTGCAAATCGCACGAGCCGTTTGCCAAAAACAGGTACGGCGTCGTTTGGGCTTCTTCAGAAAGAGTCGGATTGAAGGTCGCCAAAACGTTGAGCTGCGTCTCTTTGGTTTCGCGGTCGTTCATGTTGACCATGTATTTTCCAGACCAGTAAAAAGACTTTTCGTCTTTGCGAATTTCCAGACCGGAGCAGTCGATGCCGCGTTTGGCAAATTCGTCAAGGTATTTCTGCTCCATGTCTCCGCCGACAACCGCCAAGAGGCTGACGTCTGTAAAGAAATTGGCGGCAATCGAAAAATAAGAAGCGGAACCGCCCATAATGCGGTCGCGTTTATCTGTGGGGGTTTCAACGCTATCGTAAGCGACTGTTCCAACTACTATCAATGACATGGCTAAAAAATACGGTTAAGGGTTTGCGATAGCTTCCTTTTGATCTCTGTCAAAGGGACGCTATATATAATTAAAACGCTGGTTTGGATACTTATATTATCGTCAATGCCAACCAGGCTGGCTATAAAAAACGATAAAAACTCAATCCAACGATTGCCTTTTCTATAAAGGTTTTATGCTCAGCTTCTGAAAAGCGCTTTGCATAATAGATACAGTATTATACGAATTTTACATCTTTTTCCAATAGCAGTTTTGCGCTATTTTAGAATTTTTTTACAAATGTCGTTTTTAGCTCGATTGCTTTAACTCCTTATCTTAACCCGTCATCTCGTCTAAAAATACGTTGAATTTACAGAAATAATTGTTATAACGGCGTCTTTCGATATAAGTTTTTTAAAATTTTGAAAAAAAAGCGCTCCAATGCTTGCAAAAGATTCGATATTTTGATAAAATAGTATATATTTATAGTCAAGAGGATTTAAGGCGTTATTGACCTGTTCGTCCATTTTCCTGTTGAAGCATTCATTTGTAAATTATGGCAAAACACTCATTAAGTTTTACAGACCTGTTGGTTCAAAAAGGTCTCGTCAGCCCCAATCAGATAGCAGCCGCATCAGACGCCGCTAACGAAGAACGCATTTCTCTTCAAGATGCAATTATAAAACTGAAGTTCGCTAAAAGCTCAGACGTCATGAAAGCTCTTGCGGATGCTCAGGGATATGAATACGTCTATCTGGAAGACCTCAACATTCCGCCCAATATTATTGAAATGGTTCCGGAATCCGTTGCCAGAGAGAATTCCATTATCCCGCTTTCCGCCGACGAAAGCGCATTGACAATCGTTACATCCAAGCCGGACGACTTTGAACTGAGCGACAAATTGCAGTTCATTCTCAACCGCCGCATTAAATTTGCAGTAGCGTCCAAAGAAGCTATTGTAGACGCTATCAGCCGCCATTACGGGGCAAGCGGGGGCGATAACGCCAAAGCGATGCTTCAGGAATTTACTGACACGCAAATCGACTTCACCGAAACGGACGAAGACGAGGAAGACAGCGGCTCGCCGGAAGACCCCAACTCGCCGGTCGTCAAGCTGGTTCATCTTATCATTTCAGAAGCGGTTCAGTCTCGAGCGTCTGATATTCATATTGAACCGTTTGAAGACCGCGTTAGAATCCGGTATCGAATCGACGGCGTTTTGGTTGAGCGCAACTCGCCCCCGCGTCGAATGTTGGGCGCGATTCTTTCCCGTATCAAGATTTTGTCCAAGTTGGACATTGCAGAACGCCGCCGTACGCAGGACGGTCGAATTAAAGTTACCCTGGGAGAAAAGGAACTCGACCTCCGCGTGAGCGTTATTCCGACCAACCACGGTCAGTCAGTCGTTATGCGTATTTTGGACAAAGACTCCATCAAAGTTGGTCTTCGTCAGCTCGGGTTCGTCGAAGAAGACTACAACACGCTCCAAACGCTCATTCGCCGTCCGAACGGGATTGTTCTGGTTACCGGCCCAACGGGTTCCGGAAAAACGACGTCTCTGTACGCTGCGTTAAATGAACTCAACACGCCGGACAGAAAAATCATTACGGCGGAAGACCCGGTCGAATACTATCTGGCGGGAATCAACCAGGTTGAAATCAAACACGAAATCGGGTTGGACTTCGCTCGCGTTATTAGAGCCATGCTTCGTCAGGCGCCTAACGTCATTCTGGTTGGAGAAATGCGAGACCTTGAAACGGCGCAGATGGGAATTCAGGCGTCGCTGACAGGGCACCTTGTCTTCAGTACGCTTCACACCAACGACGC